>JBEBUE010000269.1:0-4671 GCA_040393485.1 Herminiimonas sp. | reverse complement strand
GTCTGGTACTTCACGCCGTTCTACTCGATCCTGCGTGCAACTACTTCTGACTTCATGATCTGGCTGGCAGCAGGTGTTGCGGCTTATGTAGCGCTGATCATCCTGAAGACCCGTCTGGCCAGCAAGTTCAAGATCGCTGCTGCAGTGATTGGTCTGGCAGCTATCGCAGGCATGTTCATCTTTGATGCGAAGTTCTGGGGTGTCGTATTGATGGGCGTGTCCGTCATGATCATGTTTGGCCTGCCTTGGCTGGACGTATCGCCGGTCAAGTCGATACGTTATCGTCCTAGCTGGCATAAATATGTTTATGGCCTGTTTTGCTTTGTTTTTGTCGTTCTCGGTTATCTGGGTGTGCAGCCGCCGACCGCTGTCGGTACTGCAATCGCACAGGTAGGTACCTTCATCTACTTCGGCTTCTTCCTGCTGATGCCTTGGTGGAGCTCGATGGGCACCTTCAAGCCTGTACCGGATCGTGTTGTTTTCCATCCGCACTAAGCCAAGGGATAACAGAATCATGACATTGCTGAAAAAACTGATTGCGTCTCTGGTACTGTTGCCAGGCCTGGTGCTGGCTGCTGAAAGTAATTTCCCACTGGACCATGCGCCTGACCGTACCAAAGACCTGGCATCCCTGCAAAACGGTGCACGCCTGTTCGTGAACTATTGCCTGAGCTGCCACGCCGCTTCATCGTTGAGCTACACCAAATTGCAAGACCACGGCCTGACCGAACAGCAGATCAAGAACAACCTGCTGTTCACCTCGGACAAAGTCGGCGGCATGATGACCATTGCGATGGCACCGAAAGATGCGAAAAACTGGTTTGGTGCAGTTCCGCCAGACTTGTCTGTCATCGCCCGTGCCAAAGCATCCGGTGCAGGCAGTGGTCCAGACTGGTTGTATACTTACCTGCGTTCGTACTATAAAGACGACACCCGGGCGACTGGCTGGAACAATATGGTCTTCCCTAACGTCGGCATGCCGCATGTGTTGTGGGAACTGCAAGGTATCCGCGACGCCAAGTTTGTCGAAGAGAAAGATCCGCATGACGCTAGCAAGGTCGTGCACAAGTTTGCTGGCTTTGAACAAGTTACTCCGGGTCTGCTGACCCCGCTGGAGTACGACAAAGCTGTTGCCGATTTGGTGTCATTCATGACCTGGATGGCCGAACCGGCGCAAAATACCCGTAAACGCCTAGGCGTTTGGGTATTGCTGTTCCTGGGTGTATTCATCGTAATCACCTGGCGCTTGAATGCTTCCTATTGGAAAGATATCAAGTAATTTTCTTGCCCGCAGTTTGCGGGGTTTGTTTTAGGGTGAGCCGTAAAACGTCTCACCCTTTTGTTTCTAAGGAACTATAAAAATGATGGTTCTCTATTCGGGTACAACCTGCCCATTCTCTCAACGTTGCCGTCTGGTTCTGTTTGAAAAAGGCATGGACTTTGAAGTCCGCGATGTAGATTTGTTTAACAAGCCGGAAGATATTTCGACCATGAATCCGTACGGCCAGGTACCTATCCTGGTTGAGCGTGACCTCATTTTGTATGAGTCAAACATCATCAACGAATACATCGACGAACGCTTCCCGCATCCGCAATTGATGCCGGCTGATCCGTTGATGCGCGCGCGTGCGCGTCTGATGCTCTTCAATTTTGAAAAAGAATTGTTCATCCACGTTCATACGCTGGAAAACGACAAAGGTCGCAGCGGTGAAAAGGTCCAGGAAAAAGCACGGAATGAAATCCGTGACCGTCTGACCACGCTGGCGCCATTGTTCTTGAAAAACAAATACATGCTGGGCGATGAGTTCTCGATGCTGGACGTAGCGATCGCTCCGTTGCTGTGGCGTCTGGATCATTACGGCATTGAGTTGTCCAAAACTGCTGCACCGCTGATGAAATACGCTGAACGCATCTTCTCGCGTCCGGCTTATATCGAAGCATTGACGCCTTCTGAAAAGGTCATGCGCCGTTAAAAAACTGCGTTGCGGGATTCCGGTCGTGTCCTTGTGTTTAGGCTTATGGTTGTAAGCTTATATTTCAATCAACGACATCACCGGAGTTTCGTGGCACACTTTTTAGCCGTGTAGAGCTGATCGCCATCATGTCTGAAACTTCAACAAAACCCTATTTGCTGCGCGCCATTTACGAGTGGTGTACTGACAACGGCTATACCCCATACATGGCTGCCGTAGTAGACGGTGCCACACGGGTTCCGATGGAATTCGTCAAGAACGGCGAGATCGTTCTGAACATCAGCTTCAGCGCCACCAGTGGCCTGAAGATGGAAAATGATTTGATTCGCTTCAGCGCGCGTTTCGGCGGCGTTTCCCGCGATATCACGGTTCCTGTCGATAACGTGGTGGCCATCTATGCGCGTGAAAACGGGCAGGGTATGGCATTTGAGGCCACGAACAAGACGGATACGGAAGGTGCCGAGCAGGACGTTGAAGAGGTGGAAGAGGCGGCGCCAGCCCATGCTGCGCCAGCTTTGACCTCGGTTCCGACGATGTCGCACAAGCCTGAAGATGGTGATGCAGATGACGGTGGTTCAGACGATACACCTGAGCCACCGAAAAAAGGTGGAAGACCTACCCTCACTCGCATCAAATAGAGTATAATACTGCTCTGCAAAAGTTTAGCCGACTTAGCTCATTTGGTAGAGCAGTTGATTTGTAATCATCAGGTGGCCAGTTCGAAACCGGCAGTCGGCACCAAATAAAAACCCTTTATAGCCTGGCTATAAAGGGTTTTTTCTTGCCTGCTCACTTTGCATCGACACTCAGCCATTTTGCATAATTCTGTCTTGGCCGGATCTGCGGCTAGAATGAGGCATTCATTTCATTCTTCTCTTCAGTGCCCATGAAATCAAATTCAGTCATCATTTCCGCTTTGTTGTTATCTACCGTTACGCTGGTTCAGGCGCAGGAAGTGCAGACGGTCAAAATCGGTCTGGCGGCACCTTTGACCGGGCCGCAAGCCTTTTATGGCAAGGATAGCCAGAACGGCGCACGCCTGGCCGTCGACGAATTGAACGAAAAGAAAATCGTCATCGGAGGCAAGCAAGTACGCTTTGAGTTGTTATCAGAAGACGATGCGGCAGATCCGAAGCAAGGCGCGGCCGTCGCGCAGCGCTTTTGTGATTTACATGTGAACGCGGTGATCGGTCATACCAACTCAGGTACAGCGATTCCGGCCGCGCGGATTTACCATCAGTGCGGCTTGCCTAACCTGTCGCCATCGGCCACCAGTCCCGAGTTGACCAAGTCTGCTTACAACACCACTTTCCGCATGCTGGCAAATGACAGCACGCTGGCGCAGGCCCTCGCTGCTTACACGGTGAATGTGCTGAAGCTGAAAACAATCGCGGTAGTGGATGATCGCAGTGCTTACGGCCAGGGTCTGGCCGATGCGTTTCGGGCCGCATTGCGCAACACACCAGTGACCGTGGTTACCCAGCAATATACCAATGACAAGGCGGTCGATTTCAGCGCGATCCTGACCGCGATCAAGGGGCGTAATCCGGATGGCGTCTTCTTCGGTGGCATGGACCCGCAAGGTAGCGCGATGTTGCGACAAATGGAGCAGCTGGGTCTGACGCGGCAGAAATTCATCGGCGGTGATGGCATTTGCACGCAAGGGATGGAGCAGCGCACGGAGGGCATGAAGATACAGGACAACATGGTGTGTGCGCATAGCGGCATTGCACTGGATCGTACTGCAGCCAGCCGCGCCTGGAAGAAGCGCTATGACGATAAATTCCCGGGGCAATTCCAGATGCATGGACCGTACTCATATGACGCAGTACTGGCAGTTGCCAAAGCGATGCAAGCTGCCAACAGCGTAGAGCCGCAGAAGTATTTGCCCGCGATGGCCAAGGTGCACTTTGCCGGTGTGATGTCTAACGTGCAGTTTGACCAGCGCGGTGAAATCAAGAATCCGACGATTTCTATCTATACCTACCAGAACGGTAAACGGCAACTGGCTAAGTAAGTCAGTCTTTCAGGCCATTCCAGCGCGGTGTCAGGCTGTGCTGGATATCGAATAAATCCAGTACGCGTCCTACCGTGTGATCGACCATCTCGGCAATCGAGGCGGGACGATGATAAAAGCCAGGTAGCGGCGGGAAGATGATGCCACCCATTTCGGTGACAGCTGTCATGTTGCGCAAGTGTGCGAGGTTGAACGGTGTTTCACGCACCATCAATACTAGGCGGCGACGTTCTTTCATGACGACATCCGCTGCGCGTGCAATCAGGTTGTCCGAGAAGCCATGCGCGACCGCAGCCAGCGTTTTCATGGAACAGGGCGCAATGATCATGCCGTCAGACTGGAATGAGCCGCTCGCAATGGCAGCACCGACATCGCGGACGTTATGCACAACATCCGCCAGCGCTTCGACATCCTTGCGCTTCATATCAAGTTCTTGATGGAGATTCAGTACGCCTGCCTCGGAGATCAGCAGGTGTGTTTCCACACCCGGGATATCGCGTAAGACTTGCAGCAGGCGGATACCGTAGATGACGCCGGTGGCGCCGGTGATGGCGATAATCAATCGCTTCCGGCGTGGCGTCTGGATAGCGTCAGCAGACGCTGTCACATCAGGCTTTCAGCAGGGTTTGCAGTTCGCCGGATTCAAACATCTCGTTCATGATGTCGGAGCCGCCGATGAAT
>JBEBUE010000268.1:0-4709 GCA_040393485.1 Herminiimonas sp. | reverse complement strand
AAATAGCAACGCCGAGCAAACCGAGGCCGACCACCAGCATGCCGGTAATGGCCCCGCCTTTGAAGGCTACGTCGAGCGCTTCATTCATGCCCTTGGTCGCTGCCTGCGCAGTACGTACATTGGCGCGCACCGAGACATTCATGCCGATGAAACCACAGGCACCGGACAATACTGCACCCGCGAGGAAACCAATCGCAGTCATCAGCCCGAGTCCGGGCACCAATGCAATGATGATGAATAAGACGACGCCGACGATGGCAATCGTGCGGTACTGGCGCGCCAGATAGGCAGCAGCACCTTGCTGGATCGCAGCGGCAATGTCTTGCATGCGTTCATTACCGGCGTCTTGTTTGAGTATCCAGCTACGTGAGACCAAACCATAGATCACGGCAACAATGCCGCACGCGATGGCGAACCATAGACTTGATGCCATATCGACTCCTCCTGTTTTTTCACGACTAAGTTGACCACTACGACAATGCAACAGACATAAAAATGTTCCGTGCTAACTGCGTACTGCAAAACTTTCTGTCGCCCTTTTTATTATTGGATAAGGTCTGCCAGGGCTGGCTGAGTCTGTTGCTTAAGTCTGTTGCCTGATTCTGCTTGCGGGCTTTGTTACAACTACATCAATACAATATCGATGTTATAGCGATAAGGCAATTTGAGCAAAAAAAAAGCGGACATGGTGTCCGCTTTTTTGTTTAACCTGCCAACGCCGCAAAGGCGCTGTCACGTATCTGATCGACCGGGCCGACGCCTGCGATCTTGCGATACTTGGGTGCGCCTGGCTGACCGGACGCTGCCCATTGATTGTAGTAGCCAACCAACACTTCGGTTTGTTCGTGATACACGGACAAACGCTTCTTGACCGTTTCTTCCTTATCGTCATCACGCTGGATCAACTCTTCACCGGTCAGGTCATCCTTGCCTGCCACTTTAGGCGGATTGAATTTGACATGGTAAGTGCGACCCGACGCCGGATGCACACGACGACCGCTCATGCGCTCGATGATGGCTTCGTCAGGTACATCGATTTCCAGTACGTAGTCGATGGCAACACCCGCTTCTTTCATCGCATCAGCTTGCGGAATAGTGCGTGGAAAACCATCGAACAAATAACCTTTGGCACAGTCCGGTTCTTTCAGGCGATCCTTGACCAGACCGATGATGATGTCGTCCGATACCAGACCACCTTCATCCATGATTTTTTTCGCGGCGATGCCGAGCGGCGTGCCCGCCTTGACCGCAGCGCGCAACATGTCGCCGGTCGAAATTTGCGGAATATTGAACTTCTCTTTGATGAAACCAGCTTGCGTGCCCTTACCGGCACCAGGCGCTCCTAAAAGGATGAGGCGCATGAAATTTCCCTAAAACGAGTTTTTGAATTCTATTACCGAAGGGCGCTAATGCGGCACCGGAGGATAGTCGTGATTTATAGATTTGAACTATGAACTTTGCACGAAACTTACCACAAAATTATATCAAAGCGCTGTTTTGGCGCAGTTTTGCTCGTGTTGCAACGCATCATTGAGCAAAAAATTGCCTTACACGTGCCAGGTCTTCCGGTGTGTCTACACCCGTTACCGGGGCATGCGGCGTCACGTGCACGGCGATAGGAACGCCATGCCATAAGACGCGCAATTGTTCCAGCGCTTCGAGCTGCTCCAGCGGCGAAATGCTGAGCTGCGGGTCTTCCTGCAGGAAGGCATTGCGATAAGCATACAAACCGATATGACGCAGCGGCGCATAAGCCGCCGGCATCGCATCCCGGCTCAGGGCAAAACCATCACGATGCCAAGGGATGGTCGCACGCGAGAAATACAGCGCACGTCCGGCTTTATCCAGCACTACTTTCACTACATTCGGATTGAAGGCTTCTTCAATATCACTGATGGTATGCGCTGCAGTTGCCATCGGCACATCACGCGAAATCAGTGTTGCCGTCGCCGCGATCAGCGACGGATCTATCAGCGGCTCATCGCCTTGTACATTCACCACCACCGCGTCATCCGGCAAACCGATCAGCGCCGCTACTTCAGCAATACGGTCGGTACCGGACGGATGGTCAGCACGCGTCATCTGCACCGCTACCTTGTGCTGCGCACAGGCAGCAAAAATATCGGCATGATCGGTAGCGACGATGACCTGTGCTGCACCAGACTGCATCGCACGTTCAGCCACGCGCACGATCATCGGCTTGCCACCAAGATCAGCCAGCGGTTTATTCGGCAAACGGGTCGACGCCAGACGGGCGGGAATAATGACGGTAAAAGACATCAGTAATGATCAGTTTGCGCCGGAGCTGACTTGCAGGTCACGCGCCTGGTCAGCCCACATGATAGGAATGCCATCACGTATCGGATAGGCGAGTTTATCTGCCTTGCAAATCAGTTCTTGCGCCTTTTTGTCATGCTCAAGCGGACCTTTACAGATCGGGCAAACCAAAATATCAAGCAATCGAGCGTCCACGGAGTTTCTCCACAATTTTTTCAGCAAGCGCGCCGTCAAGCTGCGCTGTTACAGGCACGACCCACAAACGGGTATCGTTTCTCAAACCTTCGTTTTGCCGACATTTTACTGCATCCTTCTCGGTAATCAGGATCACATCCGCCTGCACATGTACAAAGGGGTTGTCAGCAAAATCATAATGGTCGGGCAAAGCCATTTCTTCGAATTGCAAACCAGCATTGCGCAGCAAACTAAAAAACCGTCCCGGATTGCCTATCCCGGCGGCTGCCAGGATCACAGGCGCATGCTTGCCATCAGTCGCGGCGAAGGAACTCAGCGGGCTGGATTGAGAACGATCATTCAGTTTTTCTGCAGTATTGCCAAGCAGTTGCATACGGATCGCATCCGGCGGCAAACCGGGTGCATGGTCCGCACCATTCAATACTGTGAAATCGCGTCGGCGCGCCGTCGGTTCGCGCAATGGGCCTGCTGGCAGCAGCCAACCATTACCTGCCCCGCGCCCATCGAACAGAACGATTTCTATATCCCGCTGCATGCGGTAATGTTGCAAGCCATCATCCGATACCAGCACATCGACTTCCGGATGCGCTGCCAGCAAGGCTGTCGCCACTGCGACCCGATTGCGTCCCACCATCACCGGACACTCAGCGCGATACGCGATCAATAAAGGCTCATCCCCGACTTCCTGCGCCAGCGATTGCGCAGTGACTTCTTGCGGCACTTCGTTATGCACACCATAGCCGCGCGAAATCACACCCGGCGTATAACCAGCCTGGCGCAATGCCTGTACCAGCCAGATCGTCAGCGGCGTCTTGCCGGTACCACCGACAAAGATATTCCCCACCACCACCACCGGCACCGGCAAGCGCTCGCTCTTTGCCAGACCGGCGCTGTAGGCGGCGCGGCGCACAGCGGACAAAGCGCCAAACAAGGCCGCTACCGGCAGCAGCATGCAAGCCGCCAGGCCGCGCTGCGACCAGGTACGCGTCAGGAATTCTTCAAGATTGGAGCGCTGAAGACTCAAGGATGGATTCCGTATTAGGTAAGCAGTGACGCAAGCAGTACCGACACCGTCAGCACCGCCACATAATCGAAGTTCTTATTTCTTGCCGCTGGTTTGCGCAGCAAACGTGACTTTGGAGTAACCGGCAATACGTGCCGCTTCCAAGACATTGATCACGGTCTGGTGCGTAGCAGTCGCATCGGCGGCAATGATGATAACGGGATCAGCATTTGGTTTGCTCGACGCCGCCACCGCAGCAGTCAATTCCGCTGCCAACGCATCAGGATTTTGCACGGCGATGCGTGCATTATTAATCGAGTAACGACCTTGCGTATCTACACCGACGTTGATTTCAAACGGACGGTCCATCGCCTTTTCCGCATCAGCGGTCGGCAAGGTAATCTGCAAGGCAGTAAATTTACTGTAACTGGTCGAAACCATCAGGAAAATCAGGATCACCAGCAATACATCGATGAAGGCAATCAAATTGATTTCCGGATCTTCGCGGCCTTGTCCTTTGCGGAAATTCATCAGGCTTCTCTTTCCGGGCTGTTACTTGCGTGCGCCATGCACGATATCGACAAACTTCACAGCTTGCTGCTCCATATCGATGATGAAACTATCGACCAGTGCGCGGAAGTGACGGTAAAACACCAGCGATGGCATGGCAATCGCCAGGCCGAAACCCGTGTTGTACAAAGCGATCGAAATACCGTGCGCCAATTGCGCCGGATTCGCACCTGTGCCGGTGGCGTTTTGTGAACCAAAGATTTCAATCATGCCGACCACCGTGCCAAACAAACCCATTAGCGGTGCCAGCGTCGCAATCGTACCCAGCGTGGTCAGGAAGCGCTCCAGCGTGTGCGCAGTGCCGCGCCCGGCCTCTTCGATCGACTCTTTCATGACGTCGCGCGGCGCATCGACATTGCGCAAACCAGCAGCCAGTACACGACCCAGTGGCGAATTCTGCTCCAGCGTGGTCACCACGTTTTCATCGATCCGGCCACTGCGATATACCCTTACTACCTCGTCCAGCAAGCTGGGCGGCAGTATGCGATTGCGACGCAAATACATGCTCCGTTCGATAATTAGGGTCAGGGCAATAACGGAAGCGATCAGCAACAGCCAGATAGGCCAGCCTGCTGCATGAATAATGGCGAGCAAAATAAGCTCCTTCTGTGGGATTCAATAAGTATGGATGGAGAATGTAACGGTTTGACGCCGCCAGAGCAAG
>JBEBUE010000267.1:0-4712 GCA_040393485.1 Herminiimonas sp. | reverse complement strand
AAATACAGAAATTCATCGTATGTCGTGCAACGCTACGTCATTTCACCGGATTTGCCCTTGATTATAGGCTCGCTCTCGATTCCTGACCAAGGGCAACACAAACAGCATGGGCCGGAAGCGGCATAATGTCGGCTCTTGCTCACCAGACTTAGCCACACACCATGCTAACCATTTATCACAACCCTCGCTGCTCAAAATCCCGCGCGGCCCTCGCATTGACCGAGGCCTTTGCTACGCAACAGGGCCTGGAATTGAATGTAGTCGATTATCAAAAGACACCGCTCAGCCGCGCGCAACTCGCAGAGTTGCATCAATTGCTGCAATCAGAAAGCGCTGTCAGCGTACGCACCATGGTGCGCGACAATGAAGACGAATATAGTGAACTGCAATTGGGCAAGGCCGACGACGCGCGCCTGCTGGACGCCCTGGCCAGCCACCCGAAGCTGCTGCAACGACCTATCGTGCGGTTCGGGCAACGTGCGGTGATCGCACGCCCACCTGAATTGGCACAGGCTATCCTGATCGCGCCCTGAACTTAGCCCTGCTGTTTCTCGGTCTGCGGCGCCGTATTCAGCGCCTTGATGGGAACACCGTAGACGCGCTCCATCGCATATTTTTTCAGGATGTCCCTATACATGCTGGCCAATAGGGACAAGCGCGGATTACGCGGATCGAGGCGGCGCGCGTTGGCGATATAAGTACGTGCCTGCTCACCCAGTTGCCCATCCCAGCCCAGGCTATCCAGGCATTTAAGTACGGCGACCGCGGCGTTGAATACAACCTGCGGATTGTCCGGTAATTTTTCCGCCGCTTCCGACATGAGTGCAACCGCACCGTGATAATCGCCGAGGCGCGCCTTCTCCGCACCGGCCGATACCAGATCGACCACCTGGCTTTTGCTTTCACGTGTCACCCGCTTAGCCAAGTCTTCGCGCCCCGCTTCGCGGAACAAACGCATCGCGCGCGTCATCGCGACATTGGTGGAGGCATTGCCAACTACCGAGGTCATCACTTCGACCGCACCCTGTTCCAGCCCACTCGCAAGGCAATTTTGCGCCAGCGTCAGCTTGGTATCGCTGGATAGACCGATTGCCTCCTTGCACGCCAGCACTGCGGCTTCCAGTTCCTCTACCGCCTTTTCTTCAGCACCGTTATGTTTATGCAGCATGGCCGTAGCCAAGGCACGACAAGCCGGTGTTTTCTTGACGTTAGCCAGCGATTTCGCGAGGTCACGGATGATGGGCGATACCAGTTGCAGTTCGCCTTTGGCAAGCGAAGTCCTGACCAGATGTACATGGTCTTCCGGCTCACGGAATTCGGAAAATTTCGCCTTGTTGATCACTTGCTGGAATACTTTGTGCGCGGTATCGATATCGCCGGTTTCCAGCGCGACATTGCCAAGCTTACGCAAACGCTGCAAGGCATGCGGCGAACGTGTGACCGCATGCTCCAGCGTGGCTTGCGCCTGTGGCATCAAGCCCCTGGCTTCCTGGGTCTTGGCGAGCCAGTCATAGGCTTCGAGGAATTGCTTTTTCTCCGCCACCAGTGAGCTCAGTATTTCTTCCGCCTCTTCCAGCCGGTCCTGCATGAACAGGCTGGTAGCCAGACCCAGGCGCGCCCATGCAATCGAGCGCTTGGCAAAGATCTCCGCATATATCGCTTCTGCCTCGGGCAACTCACCCAGGGTCATGTGCAGCTCGGCGCGCAAACGCATGAACTCGGCCTGATAACGAGACTGTGTACGTTCAGCCTGTACCAGGGGGTTAATCGCAACACAGTGGTTCCCCGGCTCTCTCTGTTGGTATTTTGGCCTCTGTGCGTCACGCTTGTCGATCGCGCGCGCGATCCGCTCCATCAGGGTTTCTGCAGTAAAGGGCTTGAGCACGTAGTCGTTCAGCGCCAGCTCAGCTGCACTAACAACCTTTTCATGATTGCGCTCAGCGGTCACCATGATGAACACGGTAGACGGCGGCATGATCTTGTGATGACGCAGGTCTTCCAGTAATTGCTGGCCGTCCTGTCCTTCACCCAGGTCATATTCACAGATCACCAGATCGAACTGCTTGTGCTTAAGGGGGCGAATCGCACTACCGGAACCGGCTGCGTATTCGATCTTGCTAATACCACCCAGGCTCAGCATATTGTGGATGCTGGCACGCATGCCGGCATGCGGCTCAATGATCAGTGCAGTTAGTCCGGCAAGTTCTTGCATGGTATTTCAACGCCAAATGAGTAGGTGCACCGGGCAACAACACGGGCACACAGGAATCTTTCCGTAGAACAATATTACATTTGTTAAACGGTGTCATCGCAATTTAATCATTGCCGCTGTCTATTCGACCACACAAAAGAACCGTGGAAGGCACGACTGAAGCCGGTTCAAGGCTAGCCCCGGGCCAATACACCCTCCACTGCCGCCCCCTCGACCACAACCTGGTTACGGCCATTTTGTTTCGCCGCGTACATGGCGGTATCCGTGCGCGAAAACAAATCGAGCACCGATTCGCCAGCAATGTATTGGGTCAGCCCGATGGATATCGTCACACCATGAGACAGCTTGCCTTGCCAGTCATAGTGCTCGATCTGTGTTCTTATCCGTTCAGAAATATTCAGCGCGGCGGAGAGTGGAGTTTCCGGCAATACAAGCAGAAATTCTTCGCCACCATAACGACCAAAAATATCCTGTTTGCGTACATTGCTTTCCGCCACGCGGGCAAAAGTGCGCAAGACTTCATCTCCGCCCAGATGCCCCGCCTCGTCGTTCACGCGCTTGAAGTGATCAAGGTCGATCACCGCCAGGCACAAGGGCGCACCGCTTTCATCCGCCATACGCTTTTGCTGCTCCAGCGCGGCTACGATATAGCGGCGATTAAAGCAGCCGAGCAAGACATCACGTTGCGCATCCTCTTCGATGTCCTTGATCTTGCGCGTCGCTTTGAACAAAGCGTTATGCAATTTCTGCATACGGCTGGCCAGCACCACGAAACCAGGCAAGGTCAGCAACAGGCTCAGCAATAGCGCGCCTTCCAGCTGCAACATCGCCCAGTCACGATACTGCTGATAGTGCAGGATGATCACCAGCAAATAGCCACACAGTGTCACGATCGTCAGCAAAAACATCATCTTCGGCGAGACACGGTGCAGGACGAAAGTCATCGTCAGGAACAGAAAGGGCGTGAACAGGATTTGCGTGGCAGGTGCCATATATGACAACAGCAACATAATGCCTATCGCACACAAACTGATAGGTACCCGCAGATTCTTTTCGCGGGCACGGTTATTCCAGCCGGTCAAAAAACATAGATAAAACAGCGACACCGTACTGGTGATGAGTACGGTTGCAGTCGTCAACGCAACATGATCGACCAGGCCGTGCATGTAAAACACGGCCACGCCAACCAGATAAAACAAACCGAACAAACCGATCAGCAGCAGGCGCTGCAAGCGGGCGTTTTGGCGATTGCGATGATTCAGTAAGGTTTGGCGACGCGCGCGCACCACGTGGATTTTGGTCGACTTGGCGGACTTGCTATCGACACTGCGCAAGGGTGTAACAGGATCGGCGGCGGCCGGACGCAGCGGGACGTTATCCGTGTTGGGCATAGCGTGATGTTCGCCTGTTTGTTGCATGTAAATCCGTCTGAGAAAGTCTTGCCAACCTGGTTGAGCACACCGTCCGACCAAAACAATTTACTGCTTATTCCCTAGATGCAACTAGACCATACTCGCTCTGAAAAGACACGCACTTTTATTGCCTTTTAACCATAAGTCACATTCACACACGCCGGCCAATGTTGCATCGTTCAGTCAACAATTCTTGTCGCTTTTACGAGAGTCATCATGCTTACCGCGTGCTTGCAGAGTAAGCACTCGCATGACGAGAAATGAAGCACGTAAAAATACTGTGCACAAAATTTCAGCAGAATTTTACGAAGACACATTTGGAAAGTTTCTTAACGCTTTCCGAACCCGCTGAACTTTGCGCATCGTATAAGGAGGCAGGCAGAAATAAAAAAGGCCGGATAGCTATCCGGCCTTTTTTATTTACAGCTGTAATTTTGTTGAGGCTGCTTAACCCGCTTCGTCCGGCGCGACATCGTCCGGCGACGGCTCGAGCTTGGTAATCAGCAGGCGATCGATACGGTTGCGGTCCATATCGACCACTTCGATGCGATAGCCTTCCCACTCGAAGGAGTCGGACATTTGCGGGATGTGGCCGAGGAAGGTCATCACGAAACCAGCCAGCGTATGGTAAGTACCAGAGGCCTCTTCCGGGAAGCGCACGTCGGTTTCCAGCAATTCGCGGAAACGGTCAAACGAGACGCCTCCGTCGATCAGCCACGAACCATCGTCGCGGCGCACGCCATCGACTTCGTGGTGCTCATCGATCACCGAAACATCACCTACCAGCGCACCCAGCACGTCACTCAAGGTGACGATACCTTCGATTTCACCGTACTCATCAATGACCAGCGCCAGTTCTGCGCGGTTTTTCTTCAGCGTTTCCAGTAATTGCATCGCGCTGATGGTTTCCGGCACGAACAAAGGCGGACGGATTGCCGCTGCAATGTCCACAGTATTGATCGCCTTGCCACGTATGGCCTGTTCAAACAGGCTACCAGCATGCACGATACCGATCACGTGCGAAATATCGCCGCGGCAGACCGGGAAGCGGTTGTAGGAACTGTCAGCAATTTTGGCCAGGTTCACTT
>JBEBUE010000266.1:0-4723 GCA_040393485.1 Herminiimonas sp. | reverse complement strand
TTTCAAAGCGGCCAAGGCCATGCCTTTCGTATTTGATACTGAGCACGCATTGGCACGCCAGGGCTTCAACAACACCTTGTTTGATGTGTTGATCAGCAATGAACATGCGCGCCTGCGTGACGCGAATGACAAGGTCATCCAGGCAGAACACGCAGCAAACACATCTGCATTGAAAGCAAAAGCCGCACAGGCGCGCAGCTTGCTCGATACGATACCGGTGAGCGAAGCAGAAGCCGATGCACTGGCACCGAAGTTTGTCTTTGCCTTTGATGAAACAACAGACGTCAACCGCAATGACACGATTACTGCGCAATGGACCACACGCATCCGGCAAAACCGCGCACAGGCAGAGCAACTCGCGCAGGAAGTATTGAACGCCACTGGCAAGCAAGCGAGTATCCGGTGAAATACAAGCGTTTCATCGGCTACCTGGCGCTGCTGCCGGTAACCTTATTGTTAAGCGCTGCGGCCAGTGTTGATACCAAGGCATTGAGCGGTGGCAGTGCCACCGTTTTTGATGACAGCCGTGAAGCATTTTCGCAAGCCAGTCCGGTCATGGACCAGGACAATCTGGCCGCCTTTGTGCAGGGTCGCAATTTGTTCCGTCAGTCGTGGGTAGTCGCACCGGCGAATGACAGGGCAGCCGGGCTCGGCCCGCTATACAACCGCATATCCTGCATCGCCTGTCATGCAAAGAATGGCCGTGGTGGCGCACCCGAGGGTCCTGATGGCACCATGCAAGCGATGCTGCTGCGCCTGAGCATACCCGGCACCAATCCGCATGGCGGACCGAAACCACACCCCGCTTACGGCGACCAGTTAAATGAACGCGGTGTGCCTGGCGTACCGGGTGAAGGCATAGGCTATCTGATCTATGACGAACACATAGAAACACTGGCCGACGGTACCAGGGTCACGCTGCGCAAACCGAATGTCCATTTCAAGGAAATGGCATACGGCGCGCTCGGTGCAGACGTCATGGTATCGCCACGCGTAGGCCCCGTCATCTATGGTCTCGGCTTGCTGGAAGCGGTGAGTGACGAAACCATATTGGCAATGGCCAGACAAGCCAAACCGGATGGTATCGCCGGTCGCGTGAATATCGTGTGGGATGCGATGGCGCAGAAAGAAGCCATCGGCCGTTTCGGCATGAAGGCAAACGTCGCCACCCTGACCGAACAAATCGCCAACGCCTTCCACGGTGACCTCGGCATCACGTCACCACTAATGCCGAAAGAAAACTGCAGCAAAGTTCAGACGGCTTGCCAACAGGCACCGTCCGGCGGCGAACCCGAACTGACACGCGCTGAACTGTATGCAACCGTGTTCTATCAACGCATGTTGGCCGTACCGGCGCGCCGTGATGTCAACGACAAACAGGTGATACAGGGCAATCGCCTGTTTGTGCAGGCACGCTGCATCGCCTGCCACGCTGCGCCGCTGCGGACGCGTCCGGATGCAGCATTACCTGCACTGTCGAATCAGCTGATCCGTCCTTATACAGATTTATTGCTGCACGATATGGGCCCGGGACTGGCTGATGGTCGCTCTGACTATCTTGCCAATGGCAGGGAATGGCGTACCCCGCCGCTGTGGGGTATCGGCCTGACACACAAGGTCAATCCGGATGCCGGTTACCTGCATGATGGCCGTGCGCGCACCTTGCTGGAGGCCATCATGTGGCACGGCGGCGAAGGTAGCTATTCGAAGGAAGCGGTGCGAAAAATGTCGACTGAAGACCGTACTGCCTTGCTGCGTTTCCTGGAATCACTCTGACTGGAAAAAATCATGCTTCCACTCTGCGCCTCGTCATGTGACACTGTGCACATCAACGCATAAATGGAAGAAAAATCATGGCAAAAAAAGAAGAGCTGGACCCGGAAACACTCGCACTGATTAACTGGTGCATCGAAGTTGAAGGCTTCCTGGTCGCTGCTGGCGCCACTGTAGAGGAAGCACAAGACCACATCGAGGAACAGATCGAATGGTTCACAGATTTGTTCTACGATGGCCTGACGGCAGAAGAAGCGGCGAAAGAGGCACTCGCCTGAATCTCGCCTGCAAACATTAAAAAAGCGCGCCCGAATGATCTGGCGCGCTTTTTTTTCATTACATCGACTTAGCCCTGGCCGGAACCCTGCTTGCCTTGCATCGCCAGCAAGGACAGGATCGCGGCGACCAGTGCGCAACCAGAGACCTGCACAATGCCGGCCATCGACCATCCCAGCGAGCCTTTCAATTGACCCAGCAGATAACCTGCAAACGCAGCTGGAATATACAGACTCGCAACAAACAGGCCGGATGCATGCGAGGCATGGACGCGTTTGACCGATTTGATGATGCCTGCGGACAGGTTCGCATACACCATGCCGCTGATCGCACCACCAAAGACAAAGGAGAAGATCGCATGCAAGGTCAGCGATTTTTCCAGGCCAGAGAATAAGAGGCCACCTGCGACTGCCGATAACACCAGCGAGAAGAACAAGAGCTTGCGATAGTCATAGCGATCACCCAACCAGCCGCCCAGCAACGACAGCAAAGCACCCATGCCATAAAAGCTGACAGCGAATCCCGCTTGCTTGGGAGTGAAGCCCAGGGCTTCACGCAGATAGGTCGGATACAAACCCAGATAGCCATAAATCGCCAGGCCGGCGAACACCGTCGCCAGGGCCAGCATCATGGGTACCCGTGACCAGATGCTGTCCGCTGCGCTGGCATCGGCTACCTCTGCAGCACCATCCTGTTTCACGGATTTGATTTCGGTGAACCAAGGTTTGACGAAGAGTACGATCAGCACCAGTGCAATCGCGCCGGATGCACCAAACACCATGAACGGCATTTGCCAATGTGTAGCACCCAGGATCGCTGCGCCGAGGTTGGGGCCGATGATGGCACCGATGCCAAACGTGAAGTTCAGTGAGCTTGCAGCCACCGCACGATGATTAAAGAAGTAGGTCGTACCTATCGCCAGCAAAGCGGTCAGTTGCATCGCTTCACCAAGGCCGGAGACAAAGCGATAGAACAACAGATCAGGCATGCCTTTGGATAAGGCCGTGAGATAAGTCGCCACGGAAAAGATAATCAAGCCGACCAGCACCACGTTCTTGCGCGACATGACACTCAGCAAATAGCCGGTCGGAATACCGGCAACGCCCATGCCCAGGGTGAATACAGTAGAAGCCAGCCCGACTTGCGGCAAGCTCAGGTCCAACGCGACACGTACATCCGGTGCCAGCACCGAAAACAATTGCCGGTCCATTGCATTAATCACATACGAGAAAAGCAGGATGATGAACATCCACAGTGCTGTTTTATTCTTTTCCATCTCGGAGTCTCCCTTCAATATTTATCCTGCTCTTTTTATCCCGTCCTTCTCATGGCCGGTATTTACCTCAACTATTGCTTCCGCTTCGTTCTGCATACGCGGCGCGTAATGCACTACCACTCAGTCCCAGTGCCAATAACAAACGCAGTAAATGCACTGCCTTGACACTGCTGATACTGCCGCCGGCGATGGCACCGCGCGCCAGCAAATCCATTTCCGACCCGGGGAATCCATAGGTATGTGTAAACACCGGGCCAGCCGCAACGCGCGTGGCCAGCACCACCGGCATGACATTTGCCAGCTCACTTATCTTGTCAGCAAGACTGGCCGGTAAATGCCCGGCTCCCATCGCTTCGATCACAGCGCCGCGATATGCCAAACCCGGTAACGCCGCCAGCATGCGACCATCGTCACCCAGCGCGATCTTTACCAGCGCAACTGCGGCCTCCGGCTGGTCCGGACGTTCCAATACCGGCGTACGTAGCAGCGTCGCGTAGCGTACGAAGCGACCTTCCAGCACGCGTCCCAAAGCAGCGAAACCAGGGGAAGCAAAAGCTGCGGTAGAAGCGGTATGGGTTTTTTGCACGTAGCGTGCTGCGTGCACTTCATCATTGAGTACAACTAAGGCGCCCAAAGATGCGGCATCAGATGCTGCAGCAACCGTAACTGCGGCCAGCAAATTCGCCGGGCCGTCGGCACCCGCTGCAGCGGCGCCACGCATCGCGCCGGTCACAACGACAGGGCGCGCAGAGCGTACCAGCAGATCCAGCACGAATGCGGTCTCTTCTATAGTGTCCGTACCTTGCACCACCACGGCACCATCAAATCCGCTCGCCAGTTTCTTATCCAGCAGTGCGGCTATCTCTATCAAATCTTCCAGCGTCAATGACGCACCAGGCTTCATTGAAAAGGTATGCACTTCCAGTTCGGCCTGCGCTGCCAGTTCAGGTACGGCACGTACCAAATCCTCAGCGGATAAAGTCGGTGCGATACCTGCTCCGGTAGCAGATGTCATCGTGATCGTGCCGCCGGTTGAGACCAGTAATATGCGTGCTTTATTCATGATGGGTAGTAAGTAGCGATGCCTAAGGATGACGAGTTACGCATATCGTCAGGACTGGCTTTTATAGATGTCGAGGATTTCCTCGCCGGTACACATCAGCACCCCTTCGTGTCCGCGTATGTAGTCATACAGCTCGGCCAGGTAACGTATGCGATGCGGCGCGCCGGTGAGGTAGGGATGAACCGAGATCGCCATCACGCGTGGAATCGTTGCGCCTTCCTTATACAGCTGGTCAAACTGGTCACGACCGCGGCGCAGGATTTCATCCGATGGTTGCTGCTGGATGGCAGACATCACGACATCATTGATTTCCACCGTATAGGGCACGGAAACCA
>JBEBUE010000265.1:0-4729 GCA_040393485.1 Herminiimonas sp. | reverse complement strand
TCGGCCAGCACGTCGCGGCACAGTTCCAGTACTTGCGAAGTTGAGATGGTGTCACCAAAGAACAGTGTTGCGGTATCCGGCAACTGATGCGCTTCATCGAAAATAATCGTATTTGCGGAAGGCAGTAATTCCGCTACACCGGTGTCCTTCAACGCCACATCGGCAAAGAACAAATGATGATTGACCACGACTACGTCAGCTTGCTGCGCTTCTTTGCGCGCCTTCATCACAAAGCAGTCCTGGTAGTACTGGCACTCGGCCCCCATACAGGTATCGCGGGTCGATGTCACCAAATTCCAGATGGAAGCGGTTTCCGGCACCTTCGACAATTCGGCTTTATCGCCTGAGCTGGTGGTTTTCATGAAGCGCGAAATCTCGCGCAGGTAGCCAACGTCATCGCGCGAAGTCAGGCGGCCATTCTGTAAAGTACGTTCCAGATGGAAGTGGCAGACATAATTGGCTCGCCCTTTCAATAGCGCAACCGAAACCGGTGCGTTGAGGGCTTTGCGTACGCTCGGGATGTCACGCAGGTAAAGCTGGTCCTGCAAGTTCTTGGTACCGGTCGATACGATCACCTTGCCGCCCCACAGCAATGCTGGCACCAAGTAGGCGAAGGTCTTGCCGGTACCCGTACCGGCTTCCGCTATCAGCGTGCTTTGATTGGAGATGGCGTGTGCAATGGCTTTGGCCATTTCAGTTTGCGACTGACGCGGACGGAAAGCGCCCACCGCATGACCCAGCGGGCTATTTACACCAAACAACTGATCGATCTCGGCATCGTGTGTGGCGGCTACAGGCAATGCAGAAGGTTCGTCGATCAAAATAACTATCTTGGTATAAACGTTGGGTATAAAAATCTAAGTGCGCATTTATTCAGGTGCGCAGCGAAGGAGCAAATGGCCTCAGGCCGGGATATCCGGAATTAATTGCATTTTAAGCAACGTGATATTGTCTTTCAGTTGCAATTTCCGCTTCTTCAGGCGGCGCAATTGTAACTCTTCATGATGCCCATCGCGAACCAGCGTCTCAATCACGGCATCCAGATCCCGGTGCTCAACTTCCAGTTCGACTATACGTTGATGAAGAAGAGCGTGCGAAGTGTTCATGGTCATATCTTGTCTGTCTTCTTGTCGATGAAACAATTCAAATTTCCAGGGTAGCCCTACGCAGGCCAGGCAAACTCTACATAAGCACGCATAGCCTTGCTACTTAGCCATCTTGCAGTCATCAAATGAAGGCAAGCCGCCAGTCAACTACCGTCATTCAATTGTAAAAAATTCTTACAATTTTAAAAGCCCTGCTTTTACATCCACAGAACTCTGCATGCAATAATCAAACGCAACAATTCCCAGCCATCAGTTTAATCCACTAACACGCATGCGCCAATACGAGATAGAAGCAGGAACCGGCCAGCACATAGGCGATCGCAGCGAACAGCAGGATCGCGTCGCCCTCTTTGCCGCGCCGAAAGCGCCTGGCTATATGTTAGCCGTCATTGCCGATGGCATGGGCGGTTTATCCGGCGGCGCACTGGCAGCTGAGCAAGTCGTGCGTACAGCGCAACAGATTTTCGAACGTTTCTCGCCGCTAACTGACGATCCTGAAGCCATTCTGCATACGATAGCCAGCGAGGCCGATACCGTCATCAAGCTATCGGCCATGTCTTCCGACAAAAAGCCACACAGTACTGTGGTCTTACTGGTCATCACGCCACAAAATAGCGCAATTTGGGCACATGCAGGTGATTCCCGCCTGTATTACTTTGACGGCCCGAACTGTATGAAACGCACGCTAGATCACACCTATCTGGAACAGTTAAAAGCAGAAAACAAACTAGACGAGGCCAAAGCCAAGGATCCCTTGCTCGCCAATCTGCTGGTGAATGTACTCGGCAACAGCAACAACGCGTTCAAGCTCAGCCTGAATCGACGTGACAACCTCAAGGCAGGCGACTCGTTCCTGCTGTGCACAGACGGCTTATGGTCATACTTCAGCGATGCCGAACTGGGCGCGGCAATCGCGATGAATTCGCCTCGCAAAGCTTCCGAGATGCTGATTGCAAATGCACGTAAACGGGCCACCGGCAGCAAAGCCGATAATTGCACCTTAGCCATAGTCAAACTGATCAAACCGGCCAAGGAAATCAAAGACTATACGATCAAGAAAATGCGCAGCGCAGTTTGAAAAATTTACAAGCAGCGGACTAATTTCCTGCCCTGCTTGACGAAAGCTAGCACTACCCGTTAGCTTCTAAGGAATCGGGAAATTCTTAATAAATCCACTACCGCAAGGTAGCCTGCGGTTGCTGAAAACCTGCACCCATTCATATCTTTCAGCACCCAGATAGTTTGCACAGTCCGATAGTACCCCGTACTGCGTGCACTCTGTCGCCATTTGAAAAGATCATGCATTGAAAAAAACTCTGCCCTCACGTTCCAACTTCGATAGCTTGCGCGTGCGCTTGCTGGTACTGGTATTGCTCGCGATCGTACCGCCCGTCATCCTGACAGTCTACGGCGCATGGAAAGAACGACAGCAAGCCATACGCATGGCGGAAGACAATCTGCAGCAATTGACGCAATTGGCGGCGACCAGTGAAGCACGCTCGATCGAAGGTGCGCGGCAGCTGTTAACAGTCCTGTCACTGATTCCGGAACTACGAGGCGACGCAAAAACCTGCGGCCAGTTCCTCGGCACCATTCTCAAGAAAAATGAAGGCTACGTTAACTTTGGCGTGGCCCAACTCAATGGCGACGTCAGCTGCAGTGCACTGCCGCTGGCAGAAAAAACCAATCTCGGTGACCGTCCGCATTTCAAACGTGCTGTGCAAAACAAAACTTTTGCCACTGGCGACTACATAATGGGGCGCACTGTACGCAAGCACACGATCAATCTGATGTATCCCATTGTGGGTAATAACGGTGATGTACAAGCCGTGATTTTTGCCGCACTTGACTTGAGCGTGCTGGATCGTTTTGTCAGCGATATCGAACTGCCGGCAGGAGCAGTGCTGGTAACAGCGGATAGCAATGGCACCATCATTGCAAGACGTCCGAATCCGGAAAAATGGATAGGTACGCG
Source organism: Herminiimonas sp. (assembly GCA_040393485.1). Classification (GTDB taxonomy): domain Bacteria; phylum Pseudomonadota; class Gammaproteobacteria; order Burkholderiales; family Burkholderiaceae_D; genus Oxalicibacterium. The sequence goes on along the minus strand of JBEBUE010000265.1, from coordinate 1,648 downwards.
TACACCACAATCCCTGTTCGATGTGATGATCAAGGTCGGCTTCGGTACCTCTGCACTCACGGACGCGGATGGCATTACACGTTTGCATGCGTTTGCTCCGGTCGGCACCAACAATATCTCCAACTTCAAGGTCAGCATCGGCATCCCGATGGATGACATCGTGGCACCTGCCAATCACCTGCAAATGATGGAACTCACCACGCTGGCGGTGATCGCTCTCCTGGCTTTGATTGCGGCCTGGTTTGTCGGCGATGTCATCATCTTGCGCCGGGTCAAAGCACTGGTACGTACGGCGGATCAGCTTGCAGGCGGCAACCTGAATGCACGCACCGGCATCCGCTACGGCAAGGAGGAAATCAGCCAACTGGCGCGCGCCTTTGACAGCATGGCCAGCTCGCTGCAGGAACACGAAGCAGAACGTGAACAATCGAAGGCCATTCTGTTCGCTGAAAAAGAACGGGCGCAAGTAACCCTGGAATCAATTGCCGATGCGGTTATCACCACCGACAAATCGGGCAATATCGAATACATGAATCCGGTAGCAGAAAGCCTGACCGGCTGGAGTAAAGCAGAGGCAGAAGGCCTGCCATCAACCCGCGTCTTCAAAATTATCAATGGCCACACGCGCGAACCGGTTCCGAATCCGGTCGAATTGGTGTTCGAGCAGCAAAGCAATGTGGAGCTGATCAAAGACACCGTCCTGCTCAGCCGTAACGGCAATGAATATGCCGTTGAAGATTCCGCCGCGCCTATACGTGACCGCGAAGGAAAAATCATAGGCGTGGTACTGGTGTTCCACGATGTAAGCGACTCGCGCAAACTGGCTATTCAATTGTCGCACCAGGCCGCACATGATCCGTTAACCGGCCTGTTCAATCGTCGCGAATTCGAACGCCGACTGGAAGTAGCAATCGATACGCTGGCCTTGCAATCCAAACAGCATTCTTTGCTGTATATGGATCTGGACCAATTCAAGATCGTCAACGACACCTGTGGCCACAGTGCCGGTGACGAATTGTTGCGCCAAATTACCGCTTTGCTGCAACCATTGGTACGTGAAAGCGATACGCTGGCGCGCCTGGGCGGTGATGAGTTTGGCGCCTTCCTGGAAAATTGCACACCAGATTCCGCCGTTCGCATTGCAGAGAAACTACGGCAGACCATTTGCGACTTCCATTTTGTGTGGCAGGACAAGATTTTCCCTATCGGCGTCAGCATCGGTCTGGTTAATTTCAACAGTGCTGCCCTCTCCCTGCCGGACTTGTTGAGTGCAGCGGATGCGGCCTGCTATATCGCCAAGGACACTGGTCGCAATCGCGTTCATATCTATCGCGCCGAAGACCATCAACTGGCGCAAAATCAGGGCGAGATCAAATGGAATGAACGCATACAAAAGGCATTTGAAAACGAAGGCTTCTGCCTGTTCTCACAAGAAATCGTCAACATTCGTCCAGACAATGGCAACTTCCTCTTTGATGAGCTACGTCTCTACATGACGGATGATGCCGGTCGCTTCCGTTTTCGTGAGCCTGTTGCCGTTGGCGATTACACTGTCTTTTTCGAAAAGCTGGTGAGAGGTGAGGGCGAAGAAACGTCAAACGAGAGCCCCATCCTCGCTTCAGTCGATCGGACCTACACGACCGAAGAA
>JBEBUE010000264.1:0-4732 GCA_040393485.1 Herminiimonas sp. | reverse complement strand
ATTACCATTACCGGCAACAACGCTTCCAACCTGGCGATACAAGCTGATGTTCATTTGAACGTCCATATCGACAAGGAAGCCTGCCCGCTCAACCTGGCCCCAACCGCCAGCACTACCGCCACCCTGGCCCTCGGCGATGCCCTTGCGGTTGCCCTGCTGGACGCACGTGGCTTTGGAGAAGAAGATTTCGCCCGTTCGCATCCTGGCGGCGCGCTCGGTCGTCGCTTGTTGACACATGTACGCGACGTCATGCGTACCGGCGATGCCATCCCGACTGTGGCCAAAGACGCGACACTGTATGCGGCCTTGCTCGAGAGCAGCAAGAAAGGCATGGCGATGACGGCTGTCGTCGACGCAAATGGCCATGCCATCGGCGTCTTCACTGACGGCGACCTGCGCCGCCTGATCGAAACCCAGCAAGACTTTTCCAAACTGTCGATCGCCGAAGTCATGCATGCAAATCCACGCAGCGTGCATCCGGATCAGCTGGCAGTCGATGCGGTCGACATGATGGAAACCTTCCGCATCAACCAATTGCTGGTCACCGATAGCAACGGCAAGCTGGTCGGTGCATTGCACATCCACGACCTGACACGCGCGAAAGTAATCTGATGAGCGCGCCCAACGATACCGTCGCAATCGAGCGCGCATCCAAGGTGCGACTGATGATTTTTGACGTTGATGGCATCCTGACTGACGGCAGCCTGCACTTCGGCCCGGATGGCGAGGTCAGCAAGACTTTCAATGTGCTCGACGGGCATGGCATCAAGCTATTACAGCAATCCGGCGTCTCGACTGCCATCATCAGCGCCCGCCAGTCACCTATCGTACTGCGTCGCGCCACTGACCTCGGCATACACCATGTATTCCAGGGCATACACGATAAGCGCAGCGCATTTGAACAACTGCTGGCACAAACCAATACCACGGCCGATGCCTGCGGCTTTGTCGGGGACGATGTCATCGATTTGCCGATCTTGCTGCGCGTCGGTTTTGCCGCCAGCGTACCGAATGCACATGCGGAAGTACGTACACGCGTGCACTACGTAACCCAGGCCAGCGGTGGTCGTGGTGCGGCACGTGAGTTATGCGATTTCATCTTGCGCGCGCAAGGCAACTATGAGGCGGCGCTCGCGCCATATCTGGCATGAAAACCATGCGTCCAGCCAACACCATCCGCCTGATCGTACTGATTACATTCAGCGCAGCGCTAGCGCTGGGTAGCTTCTGGCTGGTCGAAGTCATGCGTCGCCAGACCGACGAAACCTTGCCGACCAAACAGCGCAGCGATCCGGATTTCTATGCCGAAAAATTCAACTTCGTGCGCATGGGCAAGGATGGTGTCCCACGCTACAACCTGACCGGCACCGAGATGAAGCATTACCCACTGGATAATTCGTATCAAATCCAGAAACCGGTGATGTACAGCTTCAGCAAGGGGCGCCAGCCTATGGTGAGCCGCTCCGAACGTGCGCTGGTTGAAAACAACAACACCGAAATACACATGTACGACAACGTCATGATAGATCGGCCTCCGGCACCAGGCTCGCAGCACTTCCAACTCAAGACCTCATACCTGCTGATATTGCCGGATGATGAGATCATGAAGACGCCCAAACACGTCGACATTAAAGTCGGTACCTCGACGCTGAACGGCAGCGGCATGTTTGCCAACAATGCAACCGGCGAATTCAATTTATCCAGTAACGTCAATGCGATGTACCAGGCAGCACATTCGCGCTAGGCGCATAGACAATTCGCATAGACGACTTTTATCTGAAGCAATCATTTAGAGAACTTTCATGAAACGTTTACTCTCCGCACTTCTGGTTCTCTGTGGCCTGGGCACTGCCTTCGTCTCCTACGCCGAAAAAGCGGACGCGACCAAACCCACCAATGTCGAAGCCAATAAAATGGAATACGACGACATCAAGCAGATCAATACCTTCACCGGCAATGTCGTGTTAACACGTGGCACCATTCTGATGAAAGCCAACAAAATGGTGGTCAAGCAAGACCCTGCCGGCTATCAATTCATCACGCTGTATGGCTCGTCCGATGCACTGGCGAACTTCAAACAAAAACGTGATGGCGGCCCGGACCAATGGATAGAAGGCCAGGCCGAACGCATTGAATACGACGACAAGGCTGAAATCATGAAGCTGTTCGTTAAGGCACGTATGCGTCGTCTGGAAAACGGCAAGCCTACCGATGAAGTCGAAGGCGAGTTCATCTCCTACGATACGCGTGCCGAATTCTTTACCGTACACAACACTGCAAGCGGCGACAGCAAACAAGGCGGCGGCCGCATCAAGGCTGTGATCCAACCGCGCGCCGCAGATACAAAGGCAAAATAAGATGTCCAGCAAGCTGATTGTCAACGGATTACAAAAAAGCTACGGCGCACGCCAGGTAGTGCGTGATGTCGCGCTGCAAGTGGAAAGCGGCGAAGTCATCGGTTTGCTCGGCCCTAACGGCGCGGGCAAAACCACCTCCTTCTACATGATCGTAGGCCTGGTGCCCTCCGACGCTGGCCGCATCGAACTGGATGGTGTCGATATTTCACGCCAGCCTATCCACAAGCGCGCGCAACTCGGCTTATCCTACCTGCCGCAGGAAGCATCGGTCTTTCGTAAGTTGAGCGTAGAAGACAATATTCGTGCTGTACTGGAATTACAGCGCGTCGATGGCAAAGCCCTCAGCGGCGAGCAACTCGAGCAACGCCTGGATACCCTGCTGGCCGACCTGCAAATCGAAAAACTACGTGAAAACCAAGCCATGTCGCTGTCCGGCGGTGAGCGCCGCCGCGTAGAAATCGCCCGCGCACTCGCCACCAATCCGCGCTTCGTGCTGCTGGATGAGCCGTTTGCAGGTGTCGATCCAATTGCCGTGATTGAAATCCAGCGTATCGTGCGTTTCCTGAAAGAGCGCGGCATCGGCGTCCTCATCACCGATCACAATGTGCGCGAAACCCTCGGCATCTGTGATCGCGCCTATATTATCAACCAGGGCGCGGTGCTGGCCAGCGGACGTCCGGATGACATCATCGCCAATGAGTCGGTGCGCCGCGTCTACTTAGGTGAACACTTCCGCATGTAAGCGGAAGAAAAAACATCTATGAAGCAATCCCTGCAACTACGAGTCTCTCAACATCTTGCGCTGACGCCACAACTGCAGCAGTCCATCCGCTTACTGCAGTTATCGACTCTTGAATTGCACCAGGAACTGGAACAAATACTCGCCGACAACCCGATGCTGGAGCGTACTGACGATCCACTGGATCATGCGGTACGCCTGCTGGCAGACGGCGCCATGGGTGCCAGCGGCACCACGCCGGAAGGCGCTACTGTAGAGGCTAATGCGCAAACGCCTGAGAGCGAAGGCAGCTCCGAAGCTCCCGATTTGCCGGAAGCGCCGAGTGGTGACAGCGAATGGAGCTTCGACGACGTAGCCCGTACCTCCAAAGCGCCGGAAGACGATGATGCCCGTCCACAATTGGAAGCGCATGAAACCACGTTACGCGAACATTTGCTCGAACAAATGCGCGTCACCGTGCGCGAACACCGCGATCGCGCCTTGCTCGAACTCATCATCGATGCGCTGGATGACAACGGCTACATGGAAGAATCACTGGAAGAGATCCATGCCCGCTTGCCTGAAGAGCTGGAAATCGAACTGGAAGAGCTGCAGATTTCCCTCAAAATGTTGCAGAGCTTCGATCCGCCGGGTGTAGGTGCACGTGATGCCGCCGAATGCCTGGCACTGCAAATCAGGCGCATGCCGAAAGTGGCGATGGTGACCCGTCGCATGGCACTGGCCATCGTGGAAAACCACCTGCCACTGTTTGCACAACGCGACTTCAATAAATTACGCAAGGCACTGGATTGCGATGATGAAGACTTGCGCGAAGCACAAGCCATCATCAAACAGTGCAACCCACACCCCGGTTCCATTTTTGCAACTGATGCATCTGACTATGTCGTACCTGACGTCATCGTCAAGCGTACCCGGAGTGGCTGGCAAGTCATGTTGAACCACGACGTCATGCCACGGCTACGCGTCAATAGCATGTATGCCAACATTTTGAAGCAGAGCAAAGGCGAGGCATCGCTTGGTTCCCAGTTGCAAGAAGCGAAATGGCTAATCAAAAATATGCGTCAACGCTTCGACACCATCCTGCGTGTCGCAGAGGCAATTGTCGAACGTCAGAGGAACTTCTTTTCGCACGGCGCGGTCGCAATGAGACCGCTTGTTTTACGTGAAATAGCTGATACACTGGGACTACACGAGAGTACTATTTCACGTGTAACCACCCAGAAGTACATGCTGACTCCCCACGGGATGTTCGAATTGAAATACTTTTTCGGCAGCCATGTCGCAACAGAAGCCGGTGGTGAAGCATCATCGACAGCGATACGGGCACTGATCAAACAATTGATAGGAGCTGAAGACCCGAAAATTCCATTCTCTGATAGCAAGATTGCCGACATGCTGGCAGAACAAGGCATGGTGGTAGCGAGACGGACGGTTGCAAAATATCGCGAAGCCCTGAAAATCCCACCGGTCAATCTGCGCAAGTCGTTGTAGATATCGTCCTTTGTAGTTTTTGTTGTAGTTATACGTTGCTGTGTTCGGCGTAGTCACTTAACAAGACCGCGCATAACCTCCAGTGACTTTCATAGGAGCACTGTATGAATCTCACAATCAGTGGACATCACCTCGAATTGACCCC
>JBEBUE010000263.1:0-4735 GCA_040393485.1 Herminiimonas sp. | reverse complement strand
GCGCCTGTGATGACATTCGGCAACACCCAAAAAACAACAGACTTGATTAAGCAGAGTTGATCAAGAAATAAGGCGCTTTTTCACCCGAAAGTCACTGGAGATTTCCCATGCTTGAACTCATTTCCGACCCACAGATCTGGTTGGCCTTCATCACCCTCACCGCGCTTGAACTGGTGCTGGGCATCGACAACATCATTTTTATTTCCATCCTGGTGGACAAACTGCCGGTCGAGCGACGTGAATTCGCACGCAAGCTTGGCTTATTCATTGCGATGTTTATGCGTATCGGCCTGTTGATGGTATTGGCCTGGATCGTCGGTTTGACCGCCCCGTTATTTACGGTGATGGGGCAGGAAATCTCGGGGCGAGACATGATCCTGATCGGCGGTGGGCTATTCCTGATATGGAAAAGCACCGGTGAAATCCATCAATCGCTGGAAGGTGAAGAAGGGCATGCCTCCAGTGCAGTGAAGGCGACCTTCACTGCCGTCATCCTGCAGATCATGGTGGTGGATATGGTGTTTTCGCTGGACTCCATCATCACCGCAGTCGGCATGGTCGACCAGATTGAAGTGATGGTCGCTGCAGTGATCGTGTCGGTCGCACTGATGATGTTGTTCGCAGGACCGATAGGCCGCTTCGTATCGCGCCATCCATCGATCAAGATACTGGCGCTGGCCTTCCTGGTTGCCATCGGCGTGGTCCTGATCGCAGAAGGCTTTGACCATCACATCCCGAAAGCCTATATCTATAGCGCGATGGGATTTGCGCTGGTAGTGGAATTGATCAATATCCGCATGCGTTCACGCACCGCGAAGCCGGTGCACCTGCATGCGCAATATGCGAACGATGAAAATACGCCGCAAGAGAAGTAAAAGGAATTAACTACGACGAGGTGACCGCAGCTGCGGTCACCTCTGCAAACTGGTTCAGGCCAGCTTGCGCATCGCGAGGATGGCTTCGTGGTCGGTCATGAAAATATGATCATCACCCAGTGCCTTGATCCAACCCGCATGATCCAGTACATCCCACACCTGCTTTTTGATATTCGACGCATATAGTTCTATGCCCAGACCCTGCAAGGTAATCTGCAAGGACTCCAGGGTTTCCACACCGGTCGCGTCAATATCATTGACCGCGCCCACACATAGCAGGACGTGGCGTATATCGTGATCATTACCGCACTGCGTCACGATGAAGCGCTCAAGCGCAGAACCTGTCAGGAAATTAAGTGCTGCGTCTATACGCACCGCCAGCACACCCGGTGCCAGTCGCGGCAAATCGAAGCGCTGGCTATCGCGCAAAGTACCATCGCCATGCTCGCTGACTTCAATAATGCGGGGCTGCATATGGCGGTACAGATAAGACACCATCGTCAGCGTAATGCCTGCAACCACGCCCCAGTGCAGGCGCGGCATAGCAACTATCGTGACGACAAACGTAACGATAGCGATCGCCGCATCATCCCGCGAGATCGCAAACAAACGCTTGAACGCAGAGAAATCAAACAAGCCAAATACCGGGATGATAATCAGCGCCGCCAGCACCGAGCGCGGCAGGTAGCACAACAAATCCGCCAGGAAAATCAGGCTGAACAATACGCACAACGCACTGAACAAAGTCGACCACGCACTGGTAGCACCTGCATACAAATTCAGTGCCGAGCGTGAGAAGGAACCGCTGACCGGGAATGCGCCACTCAAACCACTCGCCGCCTTGGCCAAACCCTGGCCTATCAATTCCTGGTTTTCATCCCAGCGTTCACGACGTTTGCGCGCGAGTACGCGACAGCTCGACATCGCTTCGGTGAAACTAATCAGCGCCAGTACCAGTGCCGCCGACCACAGCTCACGATGATGCTCGAACGGGATCGCAGCAGGTAGCGCCAGTGGAGGCAAACCCTTATCGATATCACCGACTATCGCTGCACCAGTCGCTGCATAACCGACCAGCCAGCTCAGGAAGGTACCGAGTATGGTGACTAACAGGATGCCGGGAAAGCGGGGGAACAAACGTTTCAGTAGCACCAGCATGATCAGTGTGCCGATACCGAATGCGCTCGTCATCAGCATGATGGCAGGCGCATCCATGACACGTGTCACCACCTTGCCGAAGTCACTGACGAAGAGATCGGGTACGCCTATCAATGCCGGTAACTGCGACATCATGATGATGATGGCCGCCGCGTTGATGAAGCCGATGATGACCGGTTGCGACACCAGGTTGGACAAACGCCCGAGACGGAATGCACCCAGCGCAAACTGGATCGCACCAGTATATATAGAGAGCCAGATCGCCAGCGTCACCCATTGCATGCTGGCTGGTGCCGCCATCGGCGACAAGGAACCGAACACCAGCAAGCTGGTTAAGGCGGCCGGACCAACCGCCAGCAAGGCGGACGAACCCCACAAAATCCCGATCACACTTGGTAATAGCGCAGCGTATAAGCCGGTCGCTGCCGGCATTCCGGCCAGCGTCGCGTAAGCCACTGCCTGCGGAATCAAGACCAGGCCGACGCTGATACCCGCCCACGCATCGCTCTTGAGCGACGCCATGGTCGGCCGTGGCCAGTTCAGGAAAGGGAAGAAACGCTTGATATCGAATGCACGCATAGGATCGAACAGCCCGAACAGTCCGGCCAAAGGAAACAAGAAGGCATAGTTTACCCGCATTGCATTTCCTCAGTGGAAACGAATACGGACGGTGATACACCGATTTACCACCGCGACGCTGCGCGCGTACAATGAAGCGATGGAAATTACGCTTTCAGACCTGGAGCAGGCGATCAATCACTGGCGCCATCGACGTCCGTCTACCGGCGAAGAGCGCGCCTTGTCACCTGAAGTCAACATCCTGGCCAAGGTCTATGCACTGATGATTTACCATCAGCACAAGAGCGTCGCCATGGACGCCCTCGACCCCGCCGCCCGCCAATTAATTGAGGCTTGGCAACAAGGTCCTGCCTGAACCGCGCCTAGCTGGCCATGTGCCGTGCCTGGCGCCGCGTGAGGCTGGATAAGGCATCCTGCTGCGCGGCTTTTTTCTCTTCCGTGACCACCTGCTTGCGCGCCGCCTGTGTCTTCAGTTTGGTATTAGCCTGGCCTGCATAATCGCTGCGCAATACTTCTGCCGCAGCTTCTTCATCCATGCCTTCCGTCACCAGCCACTGCCGCACCAGTACCGCCAGGCGTTCCAGCGCGATCCTATGTGTTGCATCGGTGTTGGCATACAGCCAGTTCGATAAACGCATGAAGTTGGCAAACGGTGTCTCACGCAGGATCAGCGGCAAGGTATGTGCAAAGCGTCCGGAGTTCGCAATCAAATCCCAGTAACGTGCGAAGCGCACCAGCTGCTGCATCTCATTGAAGTCGATACGATCAGTCGCAAGGATGGTGTAGGGCGGATGCGGATCGAACACCAGGCCATACTCTTGCGTATGACGGATGATAGGCGTGCCGCGCAAACGCTTGAGGATGCCAAACTGGATTTCATGCGGCTTCAGTTCCAGCAGGCGATCGAAGCCGCGCGCAAAACTGGCGACATCTTCACCCGGCAAACCGGCAATCAGGTCGACATGCAAATGCGCATGCGAGTTCTCGCATAACCAGCGGATGTTCTCTGCGGCTTTTTCATTATTCTGTTTGCGGCTGACCAGTGTCTGCACATCGGGGTTGAAGCTCTGGATGCCGATCTCAAACTGTAGCGTGCCTTCCGGGAATTTCTTGATGCCTTCTTTCAATGCATCCGGCAAATGATCGGGCACCACTTCAAAGTGCGCATACACCGGATCCTCGGGATGCGCCTCCAGCTTATCGAGGAAAAACTGCATGATCTTCAGGCTGGATTTGATATTCAGGTTGAAGGTGCGATCGACAAATTTGAACAGGCGCGCGCCGCGTGCATGCAAGATTTCCAGTTCACCGAGGAATTGATCGAGATCGAAGGGCCACGCAGTCTTGTCCAGTGCGGACAGACAGAATTCGCATTTGAACGGACAGCCCCGCGATGCCTCCACATACAGGGTACGGTTCTTGATGTCGTCATCTGTGTACAGGCCATACGGCAGGGTCAGCTCGGCCAGCGGTGGCTGCACGCCGGCATGGATTTTCATCAATGGCTTGGGGCCGTACAGGATTTGTTTGCATAGCTGCGGGAAGGTGACGTCGCCCCAGCCGGTGATCAGGTAATCGGCCTGCTGCACGATGGCCTGTTCCGAGGATTCATACGATACTTCCGGGCCGCCCAGTACGATCACCACATCCGGTGCCACGCGCTTGAGCAGGGCGACCAGCTTGGTGGTTTCTTCGACGTTCCAGATATACACGCCAAAACCAATAATGCGCGGCTTGTGCTGCAGCAGGCGTTCCGCCATGTCGGTGGTACGTGCGCCTATCACGAATTCCTGCAATTGCGTCATGTCCTGCAAGTCGCCCATATTGGCTTGCAGGTAGCGCAAACCCAGCGATGCATGGGTGTAACGTGCGTTGAGCGTGGAAAGCAGTATGGTCATGAGGCAAAAACGGCAAGGAAACAGCCATTCTACGCCGCTCCGGCCTCCAGCCACGCTGATTTGGCACATCTGACAACATGCGCTCTTATAATGATCCGGCTGGCACGCCTGTGTGACAGCAACAGACATCTGAACCATGACCTTATTTCCTGCCTCAATCCCTGTCTTATCTCCAGCCATCCTGCGTTGCGCTAACGCGCTGCTGCTGTGCATCAGCGGCGGGAG
>JBEBUE010000262.1:0-4746 GCA_040393485.1 Herminiimonas sp. | reverse complement strand
CGCATGTCCTGGAAGCTGTCGACTGGTGGCACTGGGAAGTAGCCGCCTTTTACTGCAGGACGGTGACCGGTGTTGCCGCCTTCGAGTTTCTCGCCGGAGCTCCATGCTGCTTCTTCCGAATCAATCTTGACGAAGCAACCGTCCATGCCGATTTTCCAACGGATGCCGTCGAAAATGAAGAATTCTGGTTCTGGACCAAAGTAAGCCGTGTCGCCCAGGCCGGACGATTTCAAATACGCTTCTGCGCGTTTAGCGATCGAACGTGGGTCACGATCGTAGCCTTTGCCGTCCGACGGTTCGATCACGTCGCACTGCATGAACAATGTGGTTTCTTCGAAGAACGGATCGATATTCGCAGTGTTAGGATCCGGCATCAACAACATGTCGGATGCTTCAATACCTTTCCAGCCAGCGATGGAGGAACCGTCAAACGCATGACCGGATTCAAATTTGTCCATGTCAAAATGCGAAATTGGCACTGTGACGTGCTGTTCCTTGCCTCTTGTGTCAGCAAAACGAAAATCAACGAATTTAACTTCGTTGTCTTTCGCCATCTTCAAGACCTCTGCGGCCGTCATTGCCATGCGAATCTCCTAAAATTTGAGCAAAGTAATACAGAATTGGTGAATGGGTTGTGAGGCCTGCGTGAACAAACAGCATGCGTCCATAACTCGCCCGAAATGATAGCAGATTCCATGCCACCGCCTTTCAAAAATTCGCGCAACCGCACTGCAACGGAGCGCCCTAGGCGATAGATGGCGCATAGCGATTTTTCTGCATCAAAGCAGGCAAAAACACACGCACCAAACACGTGCAAATACGCTTATTTGCACCAAAATAAATCACTTTTTTTGCCTCGCACTATTTTCGCCCATAGTTGGTGCAAAATGATGTCATTCAAGCCAGTTTTGGCCGCTCGTCAAATTGCCTGCCGGTATGGGCTGGTGTAAAATAGCTGCCGGGTGTTTGCGCTGCCATCCGGCAGCGGACAGGTAACGCGTCGGTCGGGCCGCCACGCGGGAGTACTCACGTACATGCATCCTAATACGCCAACAGGCTCGTCCCTGCCGCGCGCGCAAATCCTTGCCGAACGCGCTTTCGCTACCCTTGAAAAATTCCTCCACATCGAAGCATTCAGCGGCGTTGTGCTGCTGCTTGCTGCCGCCTCGGCACTGATCTGGGCCAACTCGCCCTATGCCGACGGCTACCACCATTTCTGGCATACCTCGGTTTCATTCGCCGTCGGCAGCTGGAGTATCTCGCAGAGCCTGCACTTCCTGATCAACGATGGCCTGATGACGATCTTCTTCCTCGTCGTCGGCATGGAAATTCGCCGCGAAATTCATGAAGGTGCACTCGCCAGCATGCGCCTGGCCGCGTTGCCCCTGGCGGCAGCCGTTGGCGGTGTAGTCGCACCCGCGCTGATTTACTTCGCGCTCAACCCGAGCGGTGAGCAAGCGCATGGCTGGGCGGTACCGACCGCAACCGACATCGCATTTGCAGTCGGCGTACTGGCCTTGCTGGGACGCTCCATTCCGTCCAATGTACGCGTCTTCCTGCTGGCGCTGGCCATCATTGACGACATCGTCGCCGTCCTCATCATTGCAGTCTTTTATTCGGGCGGCATGGATTACAGCGGCTTCCTCATCGCTGCCATCGGCATCCTGATGGTGCTCGGCATGCAGCGCATGGGCATCGTATCGGCCTACCCTTATGTGCTGCCCGGTATCGTGCTGTGGCTGGGCTTATTGCAGACCGGCGCACATCCGACCTTAGCCGGCGTAGTACTTGGTTTGATGACGCCCGTCTTCGCACCACGTACCCGGGCACATCCGCTCGAAGTGGCAAGCAAGGCGCTGAAGGATTTGTTGCACCATAGCGCGGACAGCAAACCCGACCCGCATCACCTGGCACAACCTTTGAAGCAATTAAAACAGGCGCAACTCACCCTGTTACCACCAGTTAGCCGCGTGCAGATGGCACTGCATCCCTATGTCGCCTTCGGCATCATGCCGCTGTTTGCACTTGCCAACGCAGGTGTATCACTGAATGGTATAGACCTCTCAACCAACGGTTCGATAATCGTCATGCTGGGTGTGCTGATCGCACTGGTCGTCGGCAAACCGCTCGGCATCATTGCTGCCAGTGTGCTGATGGTACGCATGGGTTGGTGTGCATTGCCGCCGGGCGTTACCTGGAGCGGCGTGTGCCTGGTCGGCTTGTTGGCGGGCATAGGATTTACCATGTCTATCTTTATCGCAACGCTGGCCTTTGTCGATCCCAATCTGCTGGGTGCGGCAAAATTAGGTATCCTGCTGGCTTCGCTGACTGCTGCGATACTCGGACTGGCGTGGGGCTTTATCCAGGCCAGACGCAAGCAGCCGGATGTAACTTGAGGCCAGAGAACTTTATACTGCAAGTGCGGGCGGCATCGTGTGGTGCACCTGCACTCAAACTAAACACGGAAAGAGCAGATCAAGATGACGAAGTCCGCAGACATACTCGCCACCGCACAGCAGCGTGGCAAAGATAACGCCCTCCCTTATGCGGGTGCGGTGACGCCGCAAGAAGCGTATGCCTTATTGCAAAGTGATCCGAATGTGAAGCTGGTCGACGTACGTACCAACGCAGAACGCGACTGGATAGGCCGCGTCGGCATCGCACCTGAACAACATCTGGCCGTGCAATGGACGCTCTATCCGGGCGGCGCGCCTAATCCGGAATTCCTGTCGCAACTGGCACAGGCAGCCGATAAAAATACGACTTTGCTTTTCCTCTGCCGCGGCGCAGTGCGTTCACGTCACGCTGCCAAGCTGGCAACTGAAAACGGCTACGCACATTCATTCGATATCCTCGAAGGCTTTGAAGGCGAGAAAGATGCCGATGGCCATCGCAAGAATGTGAACGGCTGGTGCAAGGCAGGCTTGCCCTGGGTCGGTGCCTAAGTTCTACTTAAGCGGATACCGGCTTAGCTTCAGCAGGCTCTTCCACCTTCGCTTCAGACAGCCATAAGATACGCTTGCGCACCAGATTGATATTGCTGCGCAAGCGATACAACTCATCCGCAAATGACAGCGGTATCGAAATCTGGTTCACCTTCTCTTCTATTTCCGCCAGGCGTTTAAGTTGCGCCGGGTAAACCGTACTGCGCTTCGCCAGCGGCACATCTTCTATTACTTGCTCCACCGTGCGCAATTGCCCGTACCAGCGATATACGCGTGAGCGCACCTTCCACACATACAGCGGCGGCACAATACGCGATAAGGGAAGAATCAAGGCACCCAACGCAACGATCACCACCCACATGCGCTCAAAGAAATTCGCCAGCCAGAACGACATATAGCGTTGCAGGAACGGTGGCCCGTCCTTGTAGAACTTCTCTGCTTCAGGTATGACCGGAATTTCCGTGTAACTTGCGTTCGGGAATTCGCCCTGCTTGCGGAACCAGCCCGCACCGCCATGGATGGTACCCGCGGCCTGCACGAATAAATCGATCAGGGCCGGATGTAAATCCTCACGCGCGACCAGCGTCGCAGTCGGCGCGATCAGATGATAATTTTTCGGCGGCAAATCACGCCCGAGGTCGACGATGCCGCGCGGCAGGACAACATGCGATAAAGAAGGAAAGCGACGCGAGTATGCTTCCGCCTGCGTGAAATCAAACAGCTTGATACCCGGCGTCTGCAACAGCATCTGTATCAGCAAGGCATCCGGCGCGGAGCTAAAAACCAAGGCATCGATGCGCCCTTCCAGCAGCTCTACCGTGGCCGGGGTGTTTTCCAGTTGCTTGATTTTGACATCGCGGGGTTCCAGCCCATTGACCGACAAAATGTTATTGAACAACTTCGGCACGCCGGTCCCTTCCGGCCCGACATTCACGCGCATGCCCTTCAACTGCGTCAGTTGCGTGAGTTTCTTGCTCTCGCGATAAAACAACCAGACCGGTTCGGTAAATAAACTGCCCAAGGAAACCAGACCCGCATCTTTTGCTGTCTGCTGATCGATCGAACCGCTTTGCACAAATGCAATGTCCACACCCGAATCCGGATCCATCAAACGCTGCAGGTTTTCCTGCGAACCGAGCGAAGGCACCAGTGTCACCTTGATGCCGAACTTGGCCAGCGATGCTGCATACTTTTTGCCAAACTCTTCGTATGCACTATTTTCCTGTCCGGTCGCCAGTGTGACTTGTTTGGGCGGCGAAGGATCAACTAAGCGATAAGCGACATAACAAAGCGCGAGAACGAGTATGGTCATCGGTCCGGCCGTCACGATCAGATCGCGCAGGGAAAACTGGGTGAATTTGAAAATTTTTGGCATGGCGTCCTTAGTACGGATACTTGCCTACACGATGCCAACAATGCGCGCATCAGGCAAGTGACATCGCACTTCTTGCGTAGCGGAAAATCAGGAAGGGATGAAACATCCCGTCGCCGACGCTGCAGCAACGGGATAGTAGCAACGGGATCAGCTTAGCTTGACTGCGTGCTCACGTGTTTCATGGAAGGTCACGCCAGGCCAGCGCTCCTGCGTCAGGCGCAGGTTGACACCCGAGCTGGCGAGGTAAGCAAGGTTACCTGCAGCATCATGTGCGAGGTTATGACCGGCAGATGATTTTTCAAAATCAGCCAGCATCTTTTTGTCATCGCAAGTAATCCAGCGTGCGCTGCTAATGCTGGTGCCTTCGAATACGGCATCCACGCCATACTCATTGAGCAAACGGCTGGCGACCACTTCAAACTGCAG
>JBEBUE010000261.1:0-4758 GCA_040393485.1 Herminiimonas sp. | reverse complement strand
AGATAAAAGTCATACCATTCAAATACGGTACCCAGCGAAGAAGCGAAAATAACTTTCCGCTCCTCCGGCGTGATACCGCGATCAGTTGTGGATACTGTCGCCATGTTCGTCTCCTTAATAATTATAAATATTCGACGCACGAGTGGGTTCGTACATCGGGTACGCAAATGCAGTGTGCGACGAGAAACTTACGTGGGACTTGCGTGAAACTTACGTAACGCTTACATGCTTGAATTGCAACAAATTAGTCAATTTGTGGCTGTAAACAAGCTGCGCATCAGCCTTTTTATTCACCTTCATGACAGGCATAAATGCGGTTGCCGGCTCGCACAGGCCGGGGATGGCTTAAAATGGCGCCATTTTGTAACGAAAAGCAGCAATGAATAATCTTTCCACTCTATCTACCCAGCCTGTCATTCCCTTCCTGCAAGAACTCGGCGTTGAAATTGTCGACTTTGGCGGTGGCGAAGGCCAGATCGCCTTGACGCTGGAAGCACGCCATTTAAATGGCTGGCACGTTGCGCACGGCGGCGTCGTCATGACCATGCTGGACAACGTCATGTCGCTGGCCGGTCGTTCGCTGGAGCCAGGCATACGCGGCGGCGTCACGATAGAAATGAAAACCAGCTTTATGCAGCCGGGCGGCGTCGAGGGCGACCGCATGCTGGCCAAAGGCAAAGTGCTGCACGCGTCGGCCAGCATTTATTTTTGCGAAGGCGAATTGTGGAATGCGGACAAGCTGGTGGCGAAAGCGAGCGGCACGTTTAAATTCATCCGCCGCACCGATGTCGCCAAAAAATTGCAGCAAGCCTGAGCGCTCGCGCACAAGTTAACCGAAAGCAGGCATGAAACAGTTCAAGGATAGGGTAGCCGTCATTACCGGTGCTGCCAGCGGCTTTGGTCGCGAATTTGCCTATGCAGGCGCACGCTTGGGCATGAAGTTGGTGCTGGCCGATGTGCAGCAGGACGCGCTGGCCGCACTGGAAGCCGAGTTAAGCAGACAGGGCGTGGCGGTGCTGGCAGTGCATTGCGATGTCAGCAAGCCGGAGCAGGTGCAGGCGTTGGCTGATGCGACGATGGCGCGCTTTGCGGCAGTCCATCTCTTATTCAATAACGCCGGTGTCGGGTCGGGTGGCCTGATCTGGGAAAACTCCGCCAGCGATTGGGACTGGGTGCTGGGCGTTAATTTGTTTGGGGTGATACACGGTGTACGTGTCTTTACACCGCTGATGCTGGCATGTGCCAAAGACGATCCGGATTATGAAGGGCATATCGTCAATACCGCTTCGGTGGCAGGTTTGCAGAATGCGCCGACGATGGGTATCTATAACGTATCCAAACACGCGGTCGTGTCGGTAACGGAAACGCTGTATCAGGATTTGCAATTGATAGAAGCGCCTATCGGCACCTCCTTGCTATGTCCTTACTTTGTGCCTACCGGCATTCACCAGTCGGAGCGCAATCGCCCGGCAGAAATGCGGAACGAGGCAGCGCCGACGATTAGCCAGCGTGCTGCGCAGGCGTTCTCGGAAAAAGCGGTGATATCAGGGAAGATTACAGCCGCGCAGGTTGCACAGCTGACATTTGATGCGATACGCGAAGATCGTTTTTATATCTATTCGGACCTGGAGCCTTTGGCCAGCGTACGCAAGCGTATGGAAGACCTGGTACAACAGCGCAATCCCTACGATCCGTATGAGGAAGTGCCACATATCAAGCAATTGTTGCGCGCAAAACTCAAACGCTGATGACTGCCTGCTGCCTGCTCAGGCAGCAATTCTTAACGCATCGCCAGTGTCGGTCTTTCTATCAGCACTGGCTGTGCGCCACCATTCAGTTTGACCAGTGTGGAAACACGCGTGCCATAGTCTGGCGATTCGATGCAAACGGCTGACAACAAACGTTCACGTTCTATGCTGACACCGGTCTTCGGCAGGCGGCAATCCGATGCGCAAGTGGTGTCGGTCAACATTTCAAAGTAAGCATCTTCCGGCGCGCCCTGGCATAGCAGGCTGGCGAACTGCGCCTTGGTGCGCACGACTTTCGGCCATGCGCAATCGAGCAATGAATTGGACAGGCCGTAGATGCCAGGTGTCAAAGCCTTGCCGTTGCGTTCATCGCCGTCGCCGCGATTGGAGTACCAGACCAGTTGTTTGCTATCGCCCATGAGCAGATTGAAGCCGTTGTAATCCTGTTGCCGGGTTTTGAGTTCGGCGACGTATTCATCCGGGCTCATGCTGCCGGCCAGGAAATTGGCGACCAGTGCGCCACGCGATGGGGCATCGCTGCGCATCTCGGACGGTGCGCGGATATTCGTCAAGCCGGCAAAGCGTCCGTCACGGCTTACGCCTATCCAGGTGCCACCGCCTTGCAAATCGCGACCTGCGTAGATCTGCGGATAATCTTCCCACCAGTCTGCCGGCTTGGCCGGACGGTCGTAGAACTCATCACGATTACCGGCGGCGATCAGTGGCATGTCCGGTATCACATGCCATGCAAAGACGATTAAGCACATAAAGATAAATCCAAAAAATATTCCGTATGGCGTTTGCCATCTATCAAGGCAGGCAACTGGCTGGCTTGCACCGCCTGTTCCAGTTCCATCACAAAATCTTCGGCCACATCCAGATAGACCTCCATCCAGGTATGCATACCATCCTGCGCTTCAGGGCGTCGCTTGAGCGCGGTCTGTATGCCATGCAGCCGGGCGAGATTATCTTGCATAGTCAAAACTTTTGCACGCAAGTCTGTCGCATCGGCTACTGCCACCCGATAGTAGATGTAGAGGTCCATCCGTTTATTGTCCGCGATTTGTTTGGAGTCTGCTGGCGGGGCTCAGGCGGCCGGGTCGGTCAGCGGATATGGCAGCGGCTGGAAGGACAGCAGCGGGCCGCTGGCGCTACCCAGGTGTACTGCGCTATCGGTAGCCGCCAGCTTGATCTCTACCAGGCAATCGGAGGTCTCGGCACCGGAACGCTCGGCATTCACCACCATGCCGCAAGGCTGGTCCGGATCGTCTGCGGAAAAGATTTCGGTGCCCGGGGCGACCTGCGTTGCAGTGACGCTGGCATGCAGCATGCGACGCTTGAGCTTGCCAAGGTACTGGCTGCGAGCGACGATTTCCTGGCCCGGATAGCAACCTTTCTTGAAATTCACGCCGCCCAATAATTCAAAATTGATCATTTGCGGCACGAATTGCTCCTGCGTAGCAGCGGTGATATGCGGCACGCCGCTATCGATTTCTGCCAGCTGCCAGGCATCAGCGCCGCTGGCTTGCAGGATTTCAGTCAGGTGCGGCCACGCTTCGATGGCTTGCTCAACAGTGGTGATCCATT
Source organism: Herminiimonas sp. (assembly GCA_040393485.1). Taxonomy (GTDB): domain Bacteria; phylum Pseudomonadota; class Gammaproteobacteria; order Burkholderiales; family Burkholderiaceae_D; genus Oxalicibacterium. The sequence goes on along the minus strand of JBEBUE010000261.1, from coordinate 1,423 downwards.
GATAGCGCGGCACATCGAACGCATTCGAATGGCGGATCACGGTACCGGCTTCATTGTCGACCTTGCCATAGATGGCTACAGGCAGCGTCGGGAACCACGGCATCAGTGCGCTGGCGGCAGCAGGACCGGCTACACCCAGCATGACGTATTCTGCGCTGACGTCGGCCAGCTTGGCTTTGGCGCGCAAGATGAACATTTGTAAACGCTTCTGGATCGTTGCCTGCAATTCGCGTGGCAATTGCAGCATGATGCGATCGGCAGTCTGCCAGATCAGGAAGCTGGCCAGCAGGCGGCCTTTAGGCGAGCAATAGCCTGCCAGTCGTGCTTCCTTGCTGCCGAGGTGTTCAACGTCATTGGTTAGCTGGTTGTGCAGGAAGTTGGCGGCATCTTCACCGCTGGCAGCGATCAGGCCGAGGTGGGTAAGGGGGGTGACAAAGTTGGTTTTAGCGGTTTCGCCGGGTATTTCTGCACCGAAAGACGAGACGCGCGGAGCCGCGTCGTCACTGATATTTGCGCCTTGGTCAGCCAGAAAAGTAAGCCATGTAGTCATAATTTCAATCAATAAATTGGAGCGTAAGGTGGTTCAGCGATTATCATTAGGGTCTGATTATAGTGGCGTGGGAAAAACGCGTCGGATTGTGTTGGATTTCACTGAGACCTTGTTTTGAAAAAATTATTCAGACGTATCATCCTGCTGGGCATCATCCTCGGCGCATCTTTCATGTTTTGGGCGGAACAGCCAATACTCCCAGCTGAACAAACCTCCGGTGTAGAGTTCACCATCGCTGCTGGCAGCGGTCTGAAAAGCAGCATGCAGCAAATCGAGGCGGCCGGTGTCCCGGCCAATCCATTGCTCATGATTGCGCTGGCGCAGATTACCGGCAACAGCACCAAGTTGAAAGCGGGTACCTATGAATTGAAGCCCGGCACCACGCCGACCGGCCTGATCAAGCAAATCGTGCGTGGCGAGTTTGTGCAGGAAGCGCTGACCGTCATCGAGGGTTGGAATTTTCGCCAGATGCGCCAAGCCATAGACAAGCATCCTGGCCTCAAGCACGACACCGCAGGTTTATCGGACCGCGATCTGATGGCGAAAATTTCGACCGATTTCACAACGCCTGAAGGCTTGTTTTATCCGGACACCTATCTCTTTGCCAAAAATTCCAGCGACCTGCAAATTTACAAACAGGCGCACAGCCTGATGCTCAAGCGTCTGAATGAGGCATGGCTGGCGCGCAGTCAGAATCTGCCATATGCATCGGCATACGAAGCATTGATCATGGCCTCCATCGTCGAGAAGGAAACCGGCAAGAAATCCGAGCGCGACATGATCGCTGGCGTCTTCGTCAATCGCCTGCGCCAGGGCATGTTGCTGCAAACTGATCCCACCGTGATTTACGGCATGGGTGAAGATTTCAAGGGC
>JBEBUE010000260.1:0-4783 GCA_040393485.1 Herminiimonas sp. | reverse complement strand
CCGGTTTTTATGACCGCGTACATGTGAAACCTCATCAAATGATTTAAGGACTTTTTCTCTTGAGACCGGCACACAACTGTGCAGACGGAATCGGGAAAACCCCCAATTATACATGCACTTAGGCAGTCGGTCAAAGACTCTATTACTGTGTAAAAAAGACAGCTTTTCAGGCCCTTTAATACCCTTGCTTCGTAGCGGGCAAGCAACGTTTCCGGCCCGGCTCGTCGTATAATTCCATAAATTAACGCTTATTAACGCTTATTTAATCAGGCTCAACTTGGTTTCCGCTTCCGCACCCTCCGCTCAAAACCTGCTTATACAACCCATCGCAGCTGATTTGAATGCCGTCGATACTGTAATACGCCAGAAACTTCACTCTGAAGTTGCACTGGTTAATCAGATCGCCGAGTACATCATCAGCGCCGGTGGCAAACGCATACGTCCGGTACTGGTTCTGCTGATGGCCAATGCCTATGGCTACCGCGGCACTGACCACCACCAATTGGCTGCCGTCGTGGAATTTATCCATACAGCAACATTGCTGCACGATGACGTGGTTGATGAATCCTCGCTGCGCCGCGGTCGCAAGACTGCCAATGCCCTGTTCGGCAATGCCGCCTCGGTGCTGGTAGGCGACTTCCTGTACTCGCGCGCGTTCCAGATGATGGTGGCAGTCGGCGATATCCGCATCATGCAGATCCTGGCAGATGCAACCAATGTCATCGCGGAAGGTGAAGTGCTGCAGTTGCTAAATATGCATGATCCTGACGTGTCGGAAGAACGCTATACCCAGGTCATCCGCTCCAAAACTGCCAAGCTGTTTGAAGCAGCAGCACAACTCGGCACCCTCATTGCCGGCGCTTCCGACGATGAAATCGAAGCAGCGGCAGAGTACGGTCGCTCGCTCGGTACCGCCTTCCAGTTGATCGACGATGTGCTCGACTACTCCGGCCAGGCTGATGACATCGGCAAAAACGTCGGCGATGACCTGCGCGAAGGCAAAGCCACGCTGCCGCTCATCTACCTGATGGAACACGGCACGGCAGAGCAAAGGGAATTGGTGCGCAGCTGTATAGAGAATGGCGATGAACAGCATTTCGACGCCGTACTGCAGGCCGTTACCACTTCCGGCGCACTCGACTACACCAAACGCAAGGCGGAGGAAGCATCCGCCCGAGCCACCGCATCCATTGCCGCTTTACCGGACAATGCCTTCAAGGATGCCTTGCTCAAGCTGAGCGCCTTCGCAGTCAACCGCAACCACTGACACCCGGCAGGCGCGCCATTGCAACAGCAGTGACGCGTCCTCCGCTTCCGTCTTCCGGTTCCCTCTCCCCCTTCTGTTTACCGCGCCAGATATCGGCGTCAGCAAAGGGCTCATTAAGAGCCGTCGCATTTTTTGCGTCAAAAGTAACATTTCCCGCAGGATATCTTTACAAAACAGGTGCCTATAGGCATTATCTAATGCACCTCTTGATGCTCCTCTGGCGTAAATTACATGGCTGCAGTCCTTCCTAGTTCGGCATCAAATAATGCAATGCCAGGTCTGGCCCGCGCGCTCTTGCAAGCAGGACGGCTGACGCAACAGCAAGCCGACACCATTTGCAAGCAGGCTGCCAACGAAAAAATCCCATTTATCGACATGCTGCTCAGCAGCAACGCGATCGATTCCGGGAAACTCGCCGCTTTTTGCTCTGAAACTTTTGGCTATCCACTGCTGGATCTGGCTGCCTTCAATACCAGCCTGCTACCCGAAAAAATCATCGATGCAAAGCTAATGCAAAGCCAGCACGTGATCGCGCTGGCCAAACGTGGCAATAAAGTTTCGGTTGCGATCTCGGACCCGACCAATTCGCAGGCGCTCGATCAAATCAAATTCCAGGCGCAACTGGCGGTCGAGCCCATCATCGTCGATCACCTGACGCTGCTCAAGATCATAGAAAAGCTCGGACAAAGTGCCGAACAAGGTCTGAACGAACTGATAGGCGACGATCTCGATATCGACTTCATCGAGGAAGAACTGGCGGTTCCGGTCGAAGGTGGCACCGCCGATATCGACGATGCACCTATCGTCAAATTCCTGCAAAAAATCCTGGTTGATGCGATCAATTTGGGCGCATCCGATTTGCACTTCGAACCTTTTGAAAAGTTTTACCGCATCCGCTTCCGCGTCGATGGCGTGCTGCGCGACATCGCGCAACCGCCGCTGGCAATCAAGGAAAAACTGGCGTCACGCATCAAGGTTATTTCCAAACTCGACATTTCCGAGAAACGCGTGCCGCAAGACGGGCGTATGAAGCTGGTAATGTCCAAAACCCGCTCCATCGATTTCCGCGTCAGTACCCTGCCCACCTTGTTCGGCGAAAAGATCGTCATGCGTATCCTTGATGGCTCACAGGCCCAAATGGGGATCGAGGCGCTGGGTTACGATCCGGATCAAAAGGAAACGCTGCTCAACGCAATCCAGCGTCCGTACGGCATGGTGCTGGTCACCGGCCCGACCGGCTCCGGCAAAACCGTTTCGCTCTACACCTGCCTCAACATCCTGAACAAACCCGGCATCAATATCTCGACCGCGGAAGATCCGGCCGAGATCAACCTGCCGGGCGTGAATCAGGTCAACGTCAATGACCGTGCCGGGCTGACCTTTCCGGTCGCGCTCAAGGCATTCCTGCGACAAGATCCCGACATCATCATGGTCGGTGAGATCCGCGACCTGGAAACCGCCGATATCGCCATCAAGGCAGCGCAAACCGGGCATATGGTGTTTTCCACCCTGCATACCAATGATGCGCCAGCAACCTTGACACGCCTCATGAACATGGGCGTCGCACCATTCAACATCGCATCATCCGTCATCCTGATTACCGCACAGCGCCTGGCGCGCCGCCTTTGCTCCTGCAAGCAAACCACTGTGATTCCGGATGAAGCATTGCTGGAAGCAGGTTTTAGCGAGGATGATCTGGACGGTACCTGGCTGCCATACAAAGCTGTCGGTTGCGAACGATGTAGTGGCAGTGGCTACAAGGGGCGCGTCGGCATCTACCAAATCATGCCGATCAGCGAAGAAATCGAAGGCATCATCCTGAATCACGGCACCTCGATGGAAATCGAAGCGCAAGCCAAAAAAGACGGCGTGCGCACCCTGCGTGAATCAGGCTTGGTGAAAGTCAAACTTGGACTCACCAGCCTGGAAGAAGTGCTCGGCTGCACAAACGAATAACAAAGAGGTCTATGCATGGCAACATCCGCACGTAAGGTCGGAAGCGCAATACTTCCCAAGGAATCCGTATTCGCATGGGAAGGCAAGGACAAATCCGGCAAGATCGTGCGCGGCGAATTACGCGCCGGTGGCGAATCGGTAGTCAGCGCGACGCTGCGACGCCAGGGCGTGCTGGTGACCAAAGTCAAAAAGAAAAGCTATCGCAGCGGCAAGAAAGTCTCGGAAAAAGACATCACCCTCTTCACCCGCCAGCTGGCCACCATGATGAAAGCCGGTGTGCCACTGCTGCAATCCTTTGACATCGTCGCCAAGGGCAATGACAATCCATCCGTTTCGAAATTGGTGCAGGACATACGCTCCGATGTGGAAACCGGTACCAGCCTGAACCAGGCTTTCCGCAAATTCCCGCTCTACTTCGATCCGCTGTTCTGCAATCTGGTCGGTGCTGGTGAGCAGGCCGGTATCCTGGAAGACTTGCTGACCCGCCTCGCGATCTACAAGGAAAAAACCCTCGCGATCAAGGCCAAGATCAAATCGGCAATGTTTTATCCGGTATCTATCCTAGCCGTGGCCTTCATCGTGACCGCTGTCATCATGATCTGGGTGGTCCCCGCCTTCAAGGAAGTATTCAAGAGCTTTGGTGCCGACCTGCCGGCACCGACGCTGATGGTGATGGCCATGTCTGATTTCATGGTAGCGAACTGGTACATCATCTTCGGCCTGCTATTCGGCGGCCTCTACCTGTTCTTCCAGTCGTGGAAGCGCTCACTCAAGATGCAACGTTCGATGGACAAGCTATTACTGAAGCTACCCATCTTTGGCCCAGTCATACGTAAAGCGACCATCGCACGCTGGACCCGTACCCTAGCCACCATGTTTGCCGCCGGTGTACCGCTGGTCGAATCACTGGACTCGGTGGGCGGTGCTTCCGGTAATGCCGTTTATCTGGATGCGACTAAGCGCATACAGACCGCAGGCAGCACCGGTACCAGCCTCACCGTCGCGATGCAAAATTCGGACGTTTTTCCGAATATGGTGACGCAGATGGTTTCCATCGGTGAGGAATCCGGTTCCCTCGATAATATGCTGGGCAAGGTCGCGGATTTCTATGAAGATGAAGTCGATGAAGCAGTCTCTTCACTCTCCAGCCTGATGGAACCGCTGATTATGGTCATACTGGGCGTACTGATCGGCGGTCTGGTGATCGCCATGTACCTGCCTATTTTCAAATTGGGTTCTGTGGTCTGATGATGGATTTACTTTGGTCTGCCCCTGCGGGCAGCGTATTACCTGCGGTCGTCGCAGGCGTGTTCGGCTTACTAATAGGCAGCTTCCTGAACGTCGTGATCCATCGCATCCCGAAAATGATGCAAAGGGAATCGGATAATTATGTTGCCAGTGAAAGCGGCCAGCCGCTGCCGCACGAAGATCGCTACAACCTGATCGTGCCCCGCTCGGCCTGTCCGCAATGTGGCCATCAGATCACTGCCCTGCAAAACATACCCGTCATCAGCTACCTCGCGCTGGGCGGTAAATGCAGCGCCTGCAAAACCCCGATCT
>JBEBUE010000259.1:0-4791 GCA_040393485.1 Herminiimonas sp. | reverse complement strand
CTGGTGAATGCAGCGTCGCGCACATTGCAATATCTGCCGCGCCATCGCCTGACACTGGATGCATGGCAACCGTTGACTGATAAATTGTCGCTGTTCGGCAGCCTGTTGTATGTAACGGACCAAACTTACTATTCACGTACCGGTACGTTGCGCTCTGCAGAATTGCCGTCGTATGTACTGGTTAATACACGCCTGAGCTATGACCTCGACAAGAAGATGCAATTGTATGTAGGCATAGACAATCTGTTTGACCGTGACTACGCCACTGCCTATGGCTTCCCGCAAGCGGGTCGTGCTGCATATGCTGGTATGCGCGTGCGCTATTGAAGTAACTGAGCTGCATAAAAAAGGCGAGCCTGGTGCTCGCCTTTTTTTTGAGAGTGTATTTCGATCTAGATAAGGCGGGTACCACACATGTTGATACTGCTTACCACTTGATGCGCATGCCTATGGTTCCGCCGTATCCATGTGAATCACTACTGGCCAGGCTGGTGTTATAGCTGCCTTCGCCGTAGATCGAGTACTTATCATTATTCCAGTTGTAGGAGCCACCGACACCTATCCCCGCCCACAGCCGGTCATTGCGGCTGGCGAATGTACGGTCGCCGACTGTGACTGAGGTCCCATTAAAAAATTCGTTGTATACGTTGGCGATGCCGTAAAAGCGGGTCCGGTTTTCCTGATAATCAAGACTGATGCCAAGGCGACCTTGCAAGCTGTCATCACGCCCGTTTTTGACGGACGCGCCAAAAACGTCGGTGAAATCGTTGAAGCTTGCTTTGGAATAGCTCAGCTGCAGCTGTGGTGTCACGGACCATTTGCTATCCAGCCTGACGCGCTTGCCGCTTTCCACCGACAAGGCCTGGCCAAAGGCATGGTTGCCACTCTTCAGGCTATGGACCGAATTGGCAGACAGGTTGCTGCTGTACCAGGTTAGTTGCGCTGCGCCATCGACATAAAAACCGTTGGCGCCGTACCAGGTCAGCGTACCACCCACGCCATAACCATCGGTGGAGATATTGCCGGCACCATAGTTACCGGCGCCGTAACGCCAGGATGTTTTCGCGCTACCGTGGACGTAATGGAGGAGGGCGCCGCCGACGAGTTTGCCGTTCGCATTTTCCGTGAGCAGCGCGTCTATGCCACCCTGCATCTTGTATGTGTTGTACTGATAGTCGCTGTTGGAAGTCGATTCTTTTGGTGCTATCCGGTTATGCGTGCCTTCCACCCGTACCCACATGCCATTGGTTTCGGTAAACGCACCGCTGACGCCGCGGCCATTGTCCGTGGAAGACGCAGCGTTTCCAGTGTTCCAAAAGCGGTTGCCGACCCTTTGTTGCAGCGTCGGCAGGCCATTCAAGCCCAACAGGATTTGCGGATAGGCTTCGTAGCTCGGTACGCCCGGTTGATACAGCGGGGTGGCTGGTGGGGCGCTTGGGCTTAGTAGCGCCGAGCGCAAATACCAGTCGCCGTCTGCCGGTGTCGACGCTCCGCCTGAATAGAGCCGGTATGCGTAAGCACCAGCCACGACGGCTTGCTGACCTTCATAGGTAGTATTGCCGACCAGTGAGAAGCTGCCGTTGGACGCGCCGACTACGTCGATGATCTTGATGCCTTCGGTCGTCTGCGCACCGGTTCCGCCAAAGTTCGTTACCTTGACCGGCGTGGTACCCGACGTACTGCCGGTAATGACCAGGCGATCTGTTGCTGAGCTGTCGTCTCCTAACTGGGTCCTGATTTCGACACTGCCGCCCGCCGGTGTGTAATTACCGGCGATGGTGAGCGTGCCGAGACTGCTGCTGTGACCTGGAGCGATGATGCCGCGATTGGTCGTGACACCGACCTGGCCGATACCGGTCAGGCGTGCGCCGGATTGCACATCCATCGTGCCGCCGAGGATGCCATCCATCTGCAGCGTACCGGCACTCACCGTGGTGTCGCCTGTAAAGGTCGAGCTATTGCCGGTCAGTACCAGCGTACCTGCGCCCAGTTTGTTCAAGGTAGAGGTGCCGGTAAAGGCAGTGCTGATACCGATTGTGTATGTATTGGTGTCAAACCATGCGCCCTCGGTGCCGACAGTCAGTCCTGTGAATCCATTGAGGAAACTGGCTTCATTACGGTTGGCGCGCAGGATGCCGCCATTGAGGTCGAGATTGAAAGTGCCCGGACCGGCGTTCACGGAACGGGTTTCGACAATACCGCGTCCGCTGGCATCACCGTTGATATGCAGCGTGCCGTTACTCGTAGCGCCGTCGCCAAGATAAACCCTGTCACCAACGATCACCAGACCGCCTTTTTCGACGGTAACCGTAGCGGAACCGTCCACGCCAACCCTCAGGTCATCAGTAACGCTTAAGGTTGACGTGTCGCCGGTGCTGCTGGATACGGTCACCGTACCCTGGCTGCCATTTTCAAAGCCAACATAGATCGTTGCCGCACCACCTCCGGTTTGCTGGGTGCTCACCGTAGCGCCATCCTGTACATCCAGCGTGCCGGTGCCTCGGAAACCTACATAGATATTGTTATCAGGAGCCCATGTCGATCCGAGACCTGTGACAGTAACGCGACCATCACTGCCAACTTCGCGGCCGATAATCCCCTGGCCGCTGCGCACCACGCCGCCATTATTGATCTGGAGTGTGCCGCTGCCGCCCGCGCCGACCTGAAATGAAAAAGGACGGGCACTGTCCCAGATAGCCCCAGGACCAGAGACGGTTACCGTTCCGGCACTACCTAGCTCGTCAGCAATAATTGCGCCCATCCCGTTGGTCACAACGCCGCCGTTGAGGATGGTGAGTGAGCCATCGCTGCCAGCGGACGTGCCGATATAAAGCTGGCCGGTATTGGTCCAGGTCGACGCATTCCCGCTAGCGTCTTTGCCATTGACGACGACGGTTCCAGCACCCGTCGCAGTGTTACCAATAAAACCCCATTCGTTGTTGACTGTAGCGCCGGAATCGATCAACAAGGTACCTGCACTGGTATCCCCAACGATCAGGTCGTCACCCACGGTCCAATGCTGTATTCCGACTGGTGGCGAATAATTCAAGTCGCCGCCAGCGTTTATGGACTGCGCCCGGGCTTGCTGCAACCCATCGCTCGCATACACAAGCGCAGCGAGCGCGACGCACAAGACTACCGGGCGGCGATAAGGGAAGGGTATGCTGCGATAGCCAGGCTGACGCTTGCGACGATATGCGGCGCACCACGTTGATAGGTCGTCTTTGGAGCAATGAACAGTGTGCGAGATGGTCATTCGGGCTTCCCCATTGATTCTGTATTCAGATGTCAACTTTAAATCAAGGCGTCTGAATATTGAATCAAAAAATTCCATTTCGCAACAAAGTAGTGCGCGGTGGTCAGACCAGATGTGGTTCCATCAGTGCTGTCATCCAGTCACAGAAAACTTGTGCTCGCGGCGAAAGGCTACGCCGGTGCGGGTACACGATCTGCACTGGCATCGATGGCGCGCGCCAGGGCGTCAGCACTTCGACCAATTCTCCCGCCAGCAAATGTTCGCGTACATCAAAGGCCGGAATCTGGATCAGCCCCATACCAGCGAGGCAGCAAGCTATGTACGTTTCCGCTGTGTTGGCTGACACCTGGGCATTCATCGCGACGGCTTGCAGCTGGCCATCCTCTTCCCATTCCCACTGCACGGCACGGCCACCGTTCGGTAAAGCGTAGTGCACCGTTTGATGCTGTGGCAGGTCGGCCGGGCTTTGCGGCGTCCCATAGCGCCGCAGGTAAGCGGGACTGGCGCAATTAATCATCTGGAAGTTGCCCAGGGGGCGGGCTACCAGACTGTCGGAAACAATCTGGCCGACCCTTAAGGCTAGATCGACGCCTTCATGGACGAGGTCGATAGGCAGGTCGCTTGAACCCAAATCGATCTCTATGTCTGGAAAGCGGTCAAAGAACCTTGGCAACGCAGGTGCCACGTGGCGCCGCGCAATGCGGCTGGGCAAATCCACCTTCAAGCGACCTGCCATGCCACGGGTGCGAAGCTTGAATTGTTGTTCCAGTGTTTCGCTGTCGGCGACCAGGTTGATGGCGCGCTCCAGCAGCATTTCACCTTCGCGCGTCAAGCTGACGCGACGGGTCGTGCGGTGGAACAGCCGTGTATCCAGCCTGGTTTCGAGTTGCTGGATCGCCAGCGAAACGGTGGGGCGAGGCAAGCCGAGTTGATCTGCCGCTGCCGTAAAGCCGCCGCTATGCGCGACCCGGATGAAGATGTTGAGCTGGTCTATGCGATCCATGGTGCTTTATTGGTAATGATTTCTGACTAGTTTATACATGAATGCGCTATTTATTAACAAGTGTAAGCAACCTTAAAGTGGTCAGGCATTCCATCTATACAACGGAGTCCCTATGACCAAGCACACCATCCAAGACAAAGTCGTCCTTATTGCCGGCGGCGCCAAGAACCTCGGCGGCCTGATTGCGCGCGATTTGGCAGAGCAAGGTGCGAAAGCAGTTGCTATCCATTACAACAGTGCCGCCAGTGCCGCTGAGGCTAAAGCTACCGCAGCCGCGATTGAGCGTGCCGGTGCCAGGGCCGTCATCCTGCAAGGAGACCTGACCTCTGCCGCAGCAGTTGAAAAGTTATTTGCCGACGTCATTGCAGCGGTTGGCCGACCAGACATCGCCATCAACACTGTCGGCAAAGTGTTGAAGAAACCGATGACGGAAATCAGCGAAGCCGAGTACGACGAAATGACAGCCGTCAATAGCAAGTCGGCTTTCTTCTTCCTGAAAGAGGCGGGCAAGCACGTCAACGATAACGGCAAG
>JBEBUE010000258.1:0-4802 GCA_040393485.1 Herminiimonas sp. | reverse complement strand
GATTGAATTGATACTGCCGACCTATGCTGAGTCGCTCGGCCTGAAAGGCAAGATAGGCCGGCACTGGGCGCTGAACCCGCATCCGGCATTGATCCCGGCAATTGAAGCGGGCTTTGTCGAATCCGTGCATTCGTTTGGCTCTGAGCTGGGCATGGAGCGCTATATCGAATCGCGTCCTGATGTGTTCTTTACCGGACGCGATGGTTCGATGCGCAGTAATCGCGCGATGTGTCAGGTAGCCGGACATTACGCCTGCGATATGTTTATCGGATCGACCTTGCAAATGGATTTGCAGGGCAACTCGTCCACCGCAACGCTGGGACGCATCGCCGGTTTTGGCGGTGCGCCCAATATGGGATCTGATGCACGCGGTCGCCGCCATACGAGCCAGGCCTGGCTAAAGGCCGGACAGCAGGCGCAACAGTCGCAGCAAGGCCGAAAGAAAATGCCGCGTGGCCAGAAGCTGGTAGTGCAAATGGTTGAGACTTTCCGCGAGCATATGCAACCGGCATTCGTCGAAGAACTCGATGCATGGCAACTCGCTGAGCAAGCCAAGCTGGAGATCCCTCCGGTCATGATTTACGGTGATGATGTCACGCACATCCTGACTGAAGAGGGGATCGCCAACCTGCTGCTGTGTCGCAGCGAAGAGGAGCGCGAGCAGGCGATACGTGGTGTGGCCGGGTATACCGCTGTCGGCATGGCGCGTGATCGCAAGATGGTGGAAAACCTGCGTGACCGTGGTGTCATCCTGCGCGCCGAAGATATGGGTATCGACAAACGCATGGCTACCCGCGATTTGCTCGCGGCTAAAAACATGAAAGACCTGGTACGCGCATCCGGTGGCTTGTACGCACCGCCCAAGCGTTTCAGAAACTGGTAGGACGGGATATGGAAACTTTGAATTTTCGTTTTGAAAAAGGTCGGCAGCGCCTGGCCGCTCAAGCCAATATGGTGGGCGTCGTCAGCTCCGGCAATCTGGAAGTATTGATCACATCTGCAAACCTGAACGGTGGCTGTGAAGTTGAAATCAAAACTGCAGCGGTCGGCTTTGGAGCAATCTGGCAAGCAGTGATTGCCGACTTTGACGCGCGCTGGTCACTACAGGATGTCCGCATCCTGATCAATGACGCAGGTGCAACTCCGGCGGTGGTGAGCCTGCGCCTGGATCAGGCGGTGGAATCAGTAATGGGAGCGTCGGCATGATTAGTTATCTGGAGGCGAATGCACGTCAGCGCATCCACGCATTGCTGGATGGGTCTTCGTTTGAAGAATTCCTGCCACCCAGTCTGCTGGTCGTCAGTCCGCATCTGGCGCAGCTGGATACACCGGCTTCATTTGATGACGGTATTGTGATCGGACGCGGCAGCCTGCACGGCCACAAGGTACTGGCAGCAGCGCAGGAAGGTGGCTTCATGGGCGGTGCAGTAGGCGAGGTGCATGGCGCCAAACTGGTCGGTTTGCTGAAACGAGCCGTTACCGAACGCGTGGCTGGCGTGATCCTGTTGCTGGAAACTGGTGGCGTGCGTTTGCATGAAGCGAATGCAGGTCTGATTGCCGTCTCAGAGGTCATGCGCGCCGTGCTGGATACGCGTGCTGCGAATATTCCGGTGATCGTGCTGGTCGGTGGTGCAAACGGTTGCTTCGGTGGCATGGGTATAGTCGCCTGCTGTGCCAATGAAATATTGATGTCGGAAGAAGGTCGGCTCGCGATGTCGGGACCGGAGGTGATAGAAACCACGCACGGCGTGGAAGAATTCGATTCGCGTGATCGTGCTTTGGTATGGCGTACCACCGGCGGTAAGCATAGATACCTGCTGGGTGATTGCAGCGCAGTCTTACCCGACGATATCGCAGCTTTCCGTCAAGCCGCGTTGGATGCTCTGATGCGTTATCAAAAAGCCTCGGCAGAATTAACACTGGAAGACCTTGAAGCCGAACACAGCTTGCTGAGCCATCGCTTGCAAGACTTTGGCAATTTCTCTGAACCTATGGATATCTGGTCCCGCCTTGGTGTGGCTAAACCCGAGACCCTGCCCATGCTGGAAGCACAAGCCTTCATGCAAGAAGTTGCAGGCAAGCGCGCGGGAGAACAGCAATGAAATGGCAGACACTCGCATCGCAGTTATTCCCGCAAGGGCATGACATCGTTGAACATGACTACTTCCTGCGCGGTACCGCCAGGGTAGGTGAGCAGACCGTCGCCGTGATTGGCACTACCGGACACACCCCGATCGGGGTTGAGATTGCGCTGGCACAGGCAAATGCCATCCTTGATACCATGCGCAATTTTCCGGGACGCCCGCTGATTATCCTGGTGGACACGCAAGGCCAGCGCTTGCGTTATCGCGATGAGATGCTGGGCATCAATCGCTATATGGCGCATTTGGGTAAGTGCATAGACGTCGCACGCAGGCGTGGCCACAAAGTCATAGGTCTGGTTTATGACCAGGCACTGTCGGGTGGCTTCATTACCAGTGGCCTCATGGCCGATGCCTGCTATGCACTACCTGAAGCGGAAATCCGCGTGATGGGGCTGGCGGCAATGGCGCGCATTACCAAAGTACCACTGGAGCGTTTGACCGAGCTGGCGGTCGCCAACCCGGTGTTTGCTCCAGGTGCAGAGAATTACCTGAACATGGGCGGGGTGGAAGCGATCTGGCAGGGTGATCTGGAGTCATGCCTTGCGCGTGCCTTGCAGCAAGCTGATAGCCTGGATCATCGCAGTGCGCGTGGCCTGGAACGGGGCGGCCGCAAGATGTCATTACCGGTTACCCGGTTTGTACTGGGGGAAAGCGATGTTTTACCGACATGAGCGGATCTGGCTGAGCAGCCAGGGCTGGCAGCATGCTTGTGCCGCAGTGGAGCAGGTGCATTTGCCGGACTTGGAACGCTGGGCAGAAAATGACTGGCCGCTGGTCGTGCGGCGTAGCGATGTCGGATATGAAGTGGAGACGATTGCCGTGGGACTGGCTTTGCCGCCGGCAGCGCACGGTGGCAAAAAAATCAGGATAGCCTTATCGGTGCATCCAACCGATATTGCGCGTCATGAAGCGCCTTTGCTTTTTGTCGATGCAGTGACGGCTGTGCCAGCCACCTGGCAAACCGCCTTTGCTAGCTTGTCGCATGATGTGACGGCAGCACAACTGGAATTCCGTGTATATGGTTCACTCGCTTTGCAAGCGATGACGGGACTGCCTTATCTGACGGCAACTTCGGATATCGATGTCTTGTTCTATCCGACGACGCATGTGCAACTGCAGGAAGGTTTGCAGCTGCTGGCCAAGTATGCGCAAAGCCTGCCGCTGGATGGTGAAATTGTTTTTCCTTCCGGGCACGCGGTCGCATGGAAGGAGTGGGCAGAAGCAGTGAAGAGCCCAGACAAGGTGAAAGTCATGGTAAAGAGCATGCGTACCGTGAGCCTGCTGGATGTTTCAGCTTTGTTGCATGAACTGGAAGAGCTATCGTGAAACGCGCAGTATTGCAAACATCTGTTAGCTATGGTGCTGCGGCAACTGGTACGCAGGTAGCGGAATCTCTGAGCACATCGCTGCGCAGCTTCTGTTTGCAGACGGCGATATACGCTATACGCAGCCTGCATGCGGAGCTGGTGCTGTATCCGAAGCCGGGCCTGGTATCGCCAATAGATAATGGCAGTCACAGCGATATGGATGCGGACTTATTCATGCGCAGCCTGTTCTCCCTGCGACATTACTTCAGGCAGATGGCACATGCTGGTAGCGAGTCGGCGACCTTTGATGGTTTGAAAAATCTGGGTGTGCAGGCGGAGCGTCGCATGCTGGCCGCGACTGGTGGCATCAATACACATAGAGGGGCAATTTTTTCACTCGGCCTATTGTGTGCCGCAGCGGGTTATAGCCATGCGCAGGCTTTGCCTCTTACGCCGGATAATCTACGGCAAGTAATCCGGCAGCAGTGGGGGGCAGCCTTACTCGACCATGCCAGTCCTTCGGTGGCCAAACTTTCCAATGGTATTCGTGTTTCCCACTTATATGCGGTCAGTGGCGCACGTGCGGAAGGTGCACAAGGCTTTCCGGCTGTCTTTGAAACCGGTTTGCCGCAACTGCTGCAATCATTTGCGCACGGGCGTGATGCATCATCCGCCCAGGTCGATGCCCTGTTTGCCTTGATGGCGCAGATGACGGATACGAATATTTATCATCGTGGCGGTACGGGTGGCGCCGCGCTGGTCCGGCTGGCCGCACAGGACTTCATGCAATTAGGCGGCACCGGGCATCCGGACTGGCGTGGCACGGCGTTGGCTTGTCACCGTTTATTCGTAGACCGGAATCTGTCGCCCGGTGGCGCAGCGGATATGTTGTCGGCCAGCTGGCTGGTGTATCAACTCACGCATACTGTTGTACGGGGATAGCCGGGTTTGTATACTGAGTTCCCATGATGAATCGCGTCGCTATTCTATGTTCTGGCCAGGCTGGCCAGCATGCCGGTATGTTCGACCTTGCGCGGGAAGATGTGCACGCAGCGCAATTGCTGCAAGCATGGCCGCTGGAAGAATTATGTGGACATCCTTTGAAGGATGTTCTGGCAGATGAGAAACTCCTGTTTGCCAATCCCATCGCCCAACCTCTGGTGGTCGCTTCCATTCTCGCTAACTGGGAAGCGGTTAAAAATATCGTTCCTAAACCTGTAGTCGTTGCGGGTTACAGCATAGGTGAACTGGCTTCCTGGGCCGTGGCCGGCGCGCTTAGTGCCGAAGAAGCAATCAGGCTGGCCGCCTTGCGTGCGAACTTGTTGCAGGCCTGTATTGCTCCGGATCAGCC
>JBEBUE010000257.1:0-4803 GCA_040393485.1 Herminiimonas sp. | reverse complement strand
GATGCTTACATCGCCGCTTGCATCGAGAAAAAAGAAACCATCGCAACGCGTAAAGCGAGCCAGAACGCGATCCAGGCACTGGCACCAGTGCTGCCTGAATTCCTCGGCGGCTCTGCTGACCTGACCGGTTCCAACCTGACCAACTGGAAAGAATGCGTAGCAGTCCGCGCTGACCAGGCCGGTAACCACATCAACTACGGTGTGCGTGAATTCGGCATGAGCGCAATCATGAACGGTATTGCCCTGCACGGTGGATATATCCCGTTCGGCGCAACCTTCCTGACCTTCTCTGATTACAGCCGTAACGCATTGCGCATGGCTGCACTGATGAAGCTGCGTTCGATCTTTGTATTCACCCACGATTCGATCGGCCTGGGCGAAGACGGTCCGACCCATCAATCAATCGAGCACGTTTCCAGCCTGCGCCTGATCCCTAACCTGGATAACTGGCGTCCATGCGACACCGTTGAATCGGCAGTGGCATGGGAGCAAGCAGTTAAACGTAAAGATGGTCCAAGCACATTGATCTTCTCGCGTCAGAACCTGCCGTTCCAGGAACGCAGCGCAGAGCAAATCGCCAACATTAAACGTGGTGGCTATGTCTTGCGTGACGCGCCAAACGCGAAAGCAATCCTGATCGCAACCGGTTCCGAAATCGAACTGGCGACCAAGTCGGCAGACGAGTTGGCCAAGCACGGCGTGGCAGTGCGCATCGTCTCGATGCCATCGACCGACGTCTTTGATCGCCAGGATGCAGCATACAAGGCCAGCGTCCTGACCAAAGGTGTGCCACGTGTGGCGATTGAAGCTGGCGTCACCAGCTTCTGGTACAAATATGTAGGCCTCGAAGGTGGCGTCATCGGTATCGATACCTTTGGCGAATCCGCTCCGGCTGGCGTGCTGTTTAAGCACTTCGGCTTCACCGTCGAGAACGTCATCGCTGCTGTCAAGAAGACACTGGCGTGACCGAGATCACTTTCCGCCGCGCGACGGCTAACGATGCCGAGGCCATAGCGGCCTTGCGTGTAGAAAGCTGGCGCACGACTTATCGTGGCGTGATGCCGGATACCTATCTGGACAGCATGCGTGCGGAAGAAAGTGCTGCGATGTGGTCGCAGGTACTACTGGCCGACTTGCCGACGATTTCTATCTTCGTGGCAGAAGCCGGAACAGAGCTGGTCGGCTTTGCCGCCGGTATGCTCCTGATGCCTGAGAAGTTTGAGATGAATGCCGAACTGACGGCGATCTATCTCAAACCTATCGCCCAGCGTGGTGGTGTAGGCCGTCGTTTGTTGTCGCTGATTGCCGAAGCCTTGCAAAAGCAGGGCGCGCATAGCCTGCTGGTTTGGGTAATTGCCGGTAATCAGGGCGCGCGTCAGTTTTACCAGCAACTGGGCGCTGAACTATTGATCGAACAACCGTTCACATGGGACGGGCTGGATTTGATGGAAGCCGGTTACGGCTGGCGTGACCTGCCTGCGTTGCAGCAGGCCTGCGCTATATAACTACTGAATATTTTTGTTTGCTGTTGAATTTTTCTGGAGAAAAAGATGACCATCCGCGTTGCAATTAATGGCTACGGCCGTATCGGCCGCAACATCCTTCGCGCACATTACGAAGGCGGCAAAAAGAATGACATTCAAATCGTTGCGATCAATGATCTCGGCGATGCCAAATCGAATGCACATCTGACCCGTTACGACACCGCGCATGGCAAATTCCCAGGCACCGTTGAAGTAGACGGCGATTACATGGTCGTCAATGGCGACAAAATCCGCGTCTTCGCGCAACGCAATCCGGCTGAAATCGGCTGGGGTGAGCTGAACGTAGACGTCGTGCTGGAATGCACCGGCTTCTTCACCACCAAAGAAAAAGCATCGGCCCACCTGAAAGGCGGCGCCAAGAAAGTCATCATCTCGGCACCAGGTGGCAAGGACGTGGACGCAACCGTCGTCTTCGGCGTCAACAACAATGTGTTGAAATCCACAGATACCGTGATTTCGAACGCATCGTGCACCACCAACTGCCTGGCACCACTGGTTAAGCCTTTGAATGACAAAATCGGCCTGGTCAACGGCTTGATGACAACTGTCCATGCTTACACCAACGACCAGGTATTGACCGACGTCATGCACGAAGACCTGCGTCGTGCACGTTCGGCTACTCAGTCGATGATCCCTACCAAAACCGGCGCAGCTGCAGCGGTTGGCCTGGTCCTGCCGGAACTGAACGGCAAGCTGGACGGCTACGCCATCCGCGTTCCGACCATCAACGTGTCCATCGTCGACCTGTCCTTCATCGCTGCACGCGACACGACCGTTGAAGAAATCAACGCGATCATGAAAGAAGCATCGGAAGGTGCGTTGAAAGGCATCCTGACCTACCAAACCGAGCCACTGGTTTCGGTCGACTTCAACCACAACCCGGCATCGAGCAACTTCGACTCGACCCTGACCAAGGTTTCGGGTCGCCTGGTGAAAGTATCGTCGTGGTATGACAATGAATGGGGTTTTTCGAACCGTATGCTGGATACGACGGTTGCTTTGATGACCGCCAAGTAATTCTGCCTTACGTAAATAAGAACGCCTCGAGAGATCGGGGCGTTTTTTATTGGTAGGCGCCCTTATGTTCGGCCTGACTTAGCGGCCCGGCGACAAGTATCAACTTTTGGTTAAATCAACATAGTCTCGCCGGATGCGAAGCTCGGCTAAAATAGCGGTTGATACGCACCATTAAAATCCAAGAATCAATTTTTCGCATAGATCAATGAACCAAACACAATCCACATATCCAGCCAATATAGATGCTTTTAAACAGCTAGTTTCAGACTTCAAAGCCACCGCCAGCTACAAGGAGCCGCTCTTGTTTGCCGTCGGTAGCCGCGTTTTTACGGGTAACGGCACGCTCGCTTCTGTGCGTTATCCTGTAGTCAACGGCCCAGGCCAGAATACGGCGAGTGCGGCTATTTGGATGAAAGTACTGGGTGTTACCCCTACTGGCGTGCAGAACATCTCTGTGTCCGCAGAACAAGTGACAGAGATTTTGGCCTATTTTGCCCCGTTCAAGAACGACGGGAAATATCATGGCAATGTCATCGCGCTTGAACAAGCACTGGAGGCTTGCAAGTCCGGGCCGGCCAATCGTGTTGTCATCACCTTCATCTTTGATGATATCGATCCACAAGGCGTGGAAGACAGCACATTAAAGCTGTATGGCCTGAGCAATCGTTGCTTCAAGCCGAATCAGCTGAATTTGACCAAGGTTTTCACCAAGTTGCCTAATGTCGCCTGGGTTGGCGATACGCCAATGGACGCCGACGAAGTTGAACAGTCACTGTTTTCCGCGGCTTTTGGTGATGGAAGCTTCGCACCGCATCTGGGCGACAAGTTCCCACTCTATGTACACCGGATCAATTCCCTCAAGATGGGAGTGCGCATCACGGACCAGCACAAGGTTCGCCTGGGGGCTTATCTGGGTGAGGGGACTACACTGATGCCTGGCGCCAGCTACATCAATTTCAACGCAGGTACTGAGGGTGCTTCCATGGTGGAAGGCCGCATCAGCTCCTCCGTGTTGGTTGGCGCTGGTACTGACATTGGCGGTGGTGCATCCACATTGGGTGTCCTGTCCGGTGGCAACAACGTGTTCATTTCCCTGGGCCGCAATTGCCTGCTGGAAGTGAACTCTGCCTTGGGCATCCCCGTGGGTGATGCTGTCATCGTGGCTGCAGAAACCGCAGTCATGGCATCGTCCCGGGTCTCGGTACAAATTGACGGCCACCCGCTAAACGGCAAGGTCGTGAAAGCAGCGGAGCTTGTGGGCATCAATGCAGCGACTTTCCGCCGCAACGACGTAACGGGCACCCTCGAAGTGGTTCGTACTGGCCGCAATATAGACTTCGCCAAGAAATTGGAAGACGGTGAAGATATTTTGAATAGCGACTTGCACAAGAACTGATAGATACGACGTTTGATCCGTCAGGTGAAGAAAAAAGCCCCTTAATCAGGGGCTTTTTTTCTTCAGAATTGCAATCGTCCATAGTGGGGCACGTTGATATGTCCGCTTCGGGCCGAAGGCAGACTATCTATCACCCAAACACCGCCCCCCACAAAGCTTCAACAGCAGCAATCTCCACCGCAACGCGTTCGGTCTCAACCCTAGCCCGTTCCGCCCCCTGCAAGCGTATTTGATGCTGCATCTTGCGGAAGGTGCGATAGGCATCCGCCACTTTGCCGGACAGCTCCAGGTCGATCAGTCCCAGTTCGCCGCATAGCTTGAGCAAAGCGATGTTGCCGATATCACCTGTCAATTTCGCGTGCTGTGCCGAATCGCGCAGGACGAGGAATTGCACGATGAATTCGATGTCGATCATGCCGCCGTTGTCGTGCTTGAGGTCGAACAGGTCGGTGCGATTCGGATGCGCGTCATGCAGCTTCTTGCGCATGTCCAGCACGTCGTTCTTCAGCTTCACCGGGTCGCGTGTTTGCCGCAGGACTTCAACGCGGATGGCTTCAAAGCGTGCGCCTATGTCTTTGTCGCCAGCACAATAGCGTGCACGGGTCAGTGCCTGGTGTTCCCAAGGCCAGGCCGATGTGGTCTGGTATTTCTCAAACGAAGAAACGGTAGAGACCAGCAAACCGCTGGCGCCGTCAGGACGTAGTGCGATGTCAACGTCGAACAGGATGCCGGCCGGTGTGTGCGCCGTCATCCAGGTGATGAAGCGTTGCGCCAGTTTGGCGTATAGGCCGGGTGCTTCTTGGTCATCGTCGTCGTAGAGGAAGATGACGTCGAGGTCGGACGCGT
>JBEBUE010000256.1:0-4827 GCA_040393485.1 Herminiimonas sp. | reverse complement strand
AGCGCGATGCGCTGAAATGGTCGTGGGAACTGTTGACACAGGTTTACGGTTTGCCGGGCGAGAAATTGCTGGCCACTGTGTATATCGAAGACCAGGAAGCCTACGACATCTGGACCAAGGAAATCGGCTTGCCGCCTGAGCGCGTCATTCGCATCGGCGACAACAAGGGTGGTCGCTATAAATCAGATAACTTCTGGATGATGGCCGATACCGGTCCATGCGGTCCTTGCTCGGAAATCTTCTATGACCACGGCCCGCACATCGCTGGCGGTCCTCCGGGCAGCCCGGATGAAGACGGTGATCGCTTCATCGAAATCTGGAACAACGTTTTCATGCAATTCGACATGGCGGAAGATGGCTCGGTTAAACCCTTGCCTGCGCCTTGCGTCGATACCGGCATGGGCCTGGAGCGCCTGGCTGCGATCCTGCAACACGTACACAGCAACTATGAGATCGATACCTTTGAGGCTTTGATCAAGGCAGCTGCGCGTGAAACCCATACGCAAGACCTCAGCAATAACTCGCTGAAAGTCATCGCCGATCACATCCGCGCTACCGCATTCCTGGTGGCAGACGGCGTGATCCCGAGCAATGAAGGTCGTGGCTATGTACAACGCCGCATCATCCGCCGCGCGATTCGTCACGGTTACAAGCTCGGCCAGAAGAAACCTTTCTTCCACAAGCTGGTGCAAGACCTGGTCGTACAGATGGGCGATGCCTATCCAAAACTGAAAGCGGACGCACAACGCATTACCGAAGTATTGAAAGCGGAAGAAGAGCGCTTCTTCGAAACGCTGGCAAACGGTATGGAAATCCTGGACGCAGCGCTGGCTGGCGATGCCAAGGTATTACCGGGCGAAGTCGCATTCAAACTGCATGACACCTTCGGCTTCCCGCTCGATTTGTCGGCTGACGTATGCCGTGAACGCGGCCTGAGCGTCGATGAAGCTGGCTTTGCAGCCGCGATGGAAAAACAAAAAGCAGCAGGTCGTGCCGCAGGTAAATTCAAAATGGAACGCGCGGTCGAATACACCGGCGCGGGCAATACCTTCACCGGTTATGAACACCTGGAAGAGCAGGCCACAGTCGTCGGCTTGTACTTCGAAGGTACTGCCGTACAGACCCTGAAAGAAGGCCAGGCTGGCATCGTCGTGCTGGACACCACACCGTTCTACTCGGAAAGCGGTGGCCAGGTTGGCGACCAGGGTTTCATCAGCGCTGAAGGCGTGCAGTTTGGCGTTGAAGATACACAGAAGATCAAAGCCGATGTCTATGGCCACCACGGTGTGCAGACACAGGGTACGTTGACAGTTGGTGACAAGGTCAAGGCAGCAGTGGATGGCGCACGTCGTGCGGCCACCATGCGCAACCACTCGGTCACCCACATCATGCACAAGGCTTTGCGCGAAGTGCTGGGTGCACACGTGCAGCAAAAAGGTTCGCTGGTTGATCCGGACAAAACTCGTTTCGACTTCGCCCACAATGCGCCTGTTACCCGTGAACAAATCCTCGAAATCGAAAAACGCGTCAATGCGGAAATCCTGTTGAACTCGGATACGCAGGCACGTGTAATGGATATTGAATCGGCGCAAAAAACCGGCGCGTTGATGTTGTTCGGCGAAAAATACGGCGAGACCGTACGCGTACTGGATATCGGTTCCAGCCGTGAGCTGTGCGGTGGTACCCACGTCAGCCGCACCGGTGATATCGGTTTGTTCAAAGTCATGAGCGAAAGCGGTGTTGCTGCGGGCGTACGTCGTATCGAAGCAATTACTGGCGCGAAGGCGCTGGCTTATGTGCAGGAACTGGAAGCAGTGATCCATAGCGCAGCAGCGATGATGAAAACCCAGCCGGCAGAACTGGAGCCACGTCTGGCGCAAGTACTGGATCAGATGAAAGCGCTGGAACGTGAAGTCGGTGCGCTGAAAGGCAAGCTGGCATCGTCGCAAGGTGATGAGCTGGTGGCGCAAGCCGTTGATGTCAAAGGCATCAAGGTATTGGCAGCGGTACTGGAAGGCGCCGATGTCGCCACGCTGCGTAACACCATGGACAAGCTGAAAGACAAACTGAAAACAGCCGCCATCGTATTGGCAGCTGTAAACGACGGCAAAGTCAGTCTGATCGCGGGTGTGACCGCTGATTCCATCGGCAAGGTCAAGGCAGGCGAGCTGGTCAACTTTGTCGCGCAGCAAGTCGGCGGCAAGGGCGGCGGCAAGCCGGATATGGCACAAGCTGGTGGTACCGATGCCAGCGGTTTGCCGAATGCCTTGCAAGGTGTTGCAGCCTGGGTCGGCGAACGCGCTTAATTCATACCTGACGGCGCAAGCAGGGATGTTGACCTGCTTGCGCCGTTTGCTTTTTCCGCATGGCATCAAAAGCAGGTGCGGAGTTGCAAGCAATTGTTAAATAAGTTGTATCCCCGGCCCCCGGCCATTCCCCTGTTGCGTTTGAGAGTAGAATCAATCGCATGTACTGATGTGAGAGTATGACCATGGAATTTACCAAAGACCTCGATGCACGGGGTTTGAATTGCCCTCTGCCAATTTTGAAGACCAAGAAAGCCTTGGCCGAAATGGTGAGCGGTGAGGTGCTGCGTGTGCAAGCTACCGATCCAGGTTCGGTGCGCGATTTCCAGGCATTCGCCAAACAGACCGGTAATCAATTGCTGGAGCAAAGCCAGCAAGACGAAGTCTTCACCTTCTTCATGCAACGCAAATAAAACGGACGCATGCGCTGTGGCTATGCCATAGCGCATGCGGGCAACTCGCCTGTTCCCGTCCCCCCGATTTCCCCGCCTTATCCCTACCGCCAGACTGGTCATCGCGTCTGGAACTGAGCATCTGCGCCACTTCCGTTTATAATCTTTCCTAGTTTACATTTACGTCCTTGTGACTTTTTCAAAGGCATAGCTATGAAAGTGTTGGTTCCAGTCAAACGTGTGGTCGATTACAACGTCAAGGTCCGCGTCAAATCGGATCAGTCCGGCGTCGATATCGCCAACGTCAAAATGTCGATGAACCCCTTCGATGAAATCGCTGTGGAAGAAGCGACACGGTTGAAAGAAGCCGGTAAAGCAACAGAAATCGTCGCCGTTTCCTGCGGCGTCCTGCAATCGCAGGAAACCTTGCGTACGGCGATGGCTATCGGTGCCGATCGTGCGATCCTGGTGGAAACCGACGTTGAGTTACAGCCGTTGGCAGTGGCCAAATTGCTCAAGGCAATTGCCGATAAAGAACAACCGCAACTGATCATCCTCGGCAAACAAGCCATTGATGATGATGCAAACCAGACCGGCCAGATGCTGGCTGCCTTGCTGGATTGGCCGCAAGCGACCTACGCGTCGAAAGTAGAAATCGACGGCGATAAAGTCAAGGTTACGCGTGAAGTGGATGGTGGCCTGGAAGTAGTGTCACTGACGCTGCCAGCGATCGTGACGACGGACCTGCGCCTGAACGAACCTCGTTATGTGACTTTGCCTAACATCATGAAGGCGAAGAAAAAGACCCTGGAAAACATCAAGCCAGCTGATCTCGGCGTTGATGTCACCCCACGCCTGAAAACCTTGAAAGTCGAAGAGCCTGCGAAGCGCTCGGCAGGTATCATCGTGCCGGACGTGAAAACGCTGGTCGAAAAACTCAAGAACGACGCCAAAGTCATTTAATCATCTGTAGCGACGTGTGCCAGGCACCGTCGCTATATTGAATACATCACAGGAATTCACCATGACAGCACTCGTCATTGCCGAACACGATAATGCCTCCCTGAAAGGCAGCACCCATCATACCGTTACTGCCGCCGCGCAATGCGGTGGCGAAGTCCACGTCCTGGTCGCAGGCCATCAGGCTGATGCAGCAGTACAGGCCGCCGCAAAGATTGCAGGCGTCACCAAAGTATTGGTCGCGGACGGCGCCCAGTTTGCTGACGGCCTGGCCGAAAACGTAGCTGCCCAGGCACTGGCGCTGGCTGCCAATTACTCGCACATCCTGGCACCGGCAACGGCATACGGCAAAAACATCCTGCCACGCGTTGCCGCCAAGCTCGACGTCGCGCAGATTTCAGAAATCACTAAAGTCGTTTCGGCCGATACTTTCGAGCGTCCGTTCTATGCCGGTAACGCGATTGCCACCGTGCAGTCGGCAGATGCAGTCAAAGTCATCACCGTGCGCGGTACGGCTTTTGACTCCGCTGCAGAAGGCGGTTCGGCAACAGTTGAAAACGTGACTGCAGTCGCGGATTCCGGCAAATCGTCGTTCGTCTCGCGTGAACTGGCAACTTCGGCACGTCCTGAACTGACCGCTGCCAAGATCGTCGTCTCCGGCGGTCGTGGCCTGGGTTCGGAAGAAAGCTTCAAAATCCTCGAGCCGCTGGCTGACAAGCTGGGTGCAGCCATGGGTGCATCCCGTGCAGCGGTGGATGCTGGCTACGTGCCTAACGATTGGCAAGTCGGCCAGACCGGCAAAATCGTGGCACCGGAGTTGTACATCGCAGTCGGTATCTCGGGCGCGATCCAGCATCTGGCTGGTATGAAGGATTCCAAAACCATCGTCGCCATTAACAAAGATCCGGAAGCGCCGATTTTCTCGGTAGCGGATTACGGCATCGTCGGCGATTTGTTTGAAATCGTGCCGCAGCTGGTGACCGAGCTGGGTTAAAGCCGGACTAAGTAATATGCAGGAAGCTGTGGCGGTCGGGTACCGTCACAGCATGAATGTGCAGGTTGATAGGGCAGCATGATTGGGCAGGACATGCAGCAGATGTGGTGCGTACAGGATATTTTCTGGCACACTGCAACTAGCTGAACGTCCTGCCCATTTTCTTTTAGGAGTC
>JBEBUE010000255.1:0-4901 GCA_040393485.1 Herminiimonas sp. | reverse complement strand
TGTCAGACGTGAGCAATAACGAAACATCAAACGAACAATTCCAAACCTGGATGTGCCTGATTTGTGGCTGGATCTACGACGAAGCCGCTGGTTTGCCGGAAGAAGGTATCGCCCCTGGTACGCGCTGGGCCGATGTGCCGATGAACTGGACCTGTCCGGAGTGCGGCGCACGCAAAGAAGACTTTGAAATGGTGGCAGTTTAAACAAGCCCGGTCGCAGTCATTACATTGCGACTTCGGCAATTTTTGTTTAAAAACCACGAGCGACTCTGTGTGCCGCAGTGTTGAACTAAAGAATCTTGCTTTTTGTTACGGATGCGCCGTATATTGTTGACACAGTTCAACGAGACGAATCATGACAATAGCGCTGGATAATGCGGACCTGAAAATCATGGTGATCGACGATAGCAGCACTATTCGTCGATCTGCCGAGATATTTCTTGGTCAGGCGGGTTATAAGGTCGTGCTGGCTGACGACGGCTTTGACGCACTTGCCAAAATGAACGATCACAAACCTGCGCTGATCTTCTGCGACATCCTGATGCCGCGTCTCGACGGTTATCAAACCTGTGCACTTATCAAGAAAAGTGCGAAATTCCATACAACGCCGGTCATTATGCTGTCTTCCAAAGATGGCTTGTTCGACCGCGCGCGCGGTGCAATGGTCGGTTCCGATGCCTATCTCACCAAGCCATTCACCAAAGACAGCCTGCTAAAAACAGTGCGCGACCACGCGCTCGAGGCAGTCGCAAAGTAAATTCGATCTAAAGGTTTCAGATGGCTATTCAAAAAATTCTTGTCGTAGACGACTCACCGACCGAACGTTACTTTCTCACCGATATTCTGATTAAAAGAGGTTTCTCAGTCTCGACCGCCGAGAATGGTGAAGAAGCCTTGTTGAAAATCAAGGCTGACAAGCCGCAATTGATCCTGATGGATGTCGTGATGCCGGGCCAGAATGGCTTTCAGGTTACCCGTTCCATCGCGCGCGATCCGGAAACCCAGGATGTGCCTATCATCATTTGCACCAGCAAAGGGCAGGAAACGGATCGTATCTGGGGCTTGCGTCAGGGCGCACGCGACTACATCGTCAAACCAGTGGATCCGGCTGAACTGCTATCCAAAATTGCAGCGCTCGGATAGGTAGCTCCTCATGAGCCAGCCTACGTCGGATTTTCAAACGGATAGTGCATCACCGAAAACGGATATCACCGCACGTCGTACGCGTTTGCGGGAATTCCAGGCGCAGTTGGTGGAGCGTATGCAGACCGCACGCAGCGGCACTGATGCACGGGTCAACCAGCTCGGTGTGATGATAGGCGAACAGCGTTGGCTGCTGAATCTGCAGACCGCTGGCGAAATCGTCTCGGTTGGGACGATTACACCGGTACCGCTGACGCAGCCGTGGTTTCTCGGCCTGACGAATATCCGCGGCAACCTGATCAGCGTGATCGACTTCGCACGTTTTCAGGGTTTGTCCGCTACTAATATAGAGAAAGACAGCCGCATCGTGGCCTTTGGTCCGTCGCTGGCATTCAATAGCGGCTTGCTAGTGTCGCGCGTACTGGGTTTGCGCAATGTCGCGGAAATGCAATTGCATGCCGACACTGCAGAAACGGATGCACCGTGGGCCAGCAAACGCTACCTCGATCAAGAGTCGCAAGTCTGGACTGAACTCGATCTTTCTTCAGTAATACAAAATCCCCAATTTTTACATGTCGGCCTGTAAGCCTCGCTACCGTAGTTCGAGCGCTTCATCTATAGAGAATCAGGAGAATCAGTATGGCGTTTAAATTACCGCTCTTTTCCCACAATAAAAAAGAGACGGCTGCGCAAGGCGATGATGCCAACAATGCTGCGCCAACTGAAGGTACTGCACATGCAGGGGCTGCCACTGCGCCTAATACAATTACACGTGCAAACATCAATCCGAACGCGACCTACATCGGCGACGTATTGCAAAAAAGTGGTGACATCACACTGCCGCTGATCGGCAAGCTGCCACTGCAACAGCAGGTTCGTATTTTGCTGATCGCGCTTGGAAGCTCATTGGTGCTTGGCGCCTTATTCGTCTGGCTGAGTGCAGATTCCTCTGCTTTGAGTTCGACCCAGACCCAGATCGCAGGTGATGCACTGATGCACTCGCAGCGTGTGGGTAAGGCGACACCGAATGCGATTCAGGGTAACAAGGAAGCATTCAAGCAACTTGCTGATAGCCGTAAAGAATTTAATAACGACCTGGCGATCCTGTCCAAGGGCGGTGTATATCAGGGGCGCTCCATTAGCCCGCCCGATGCGCAGATGGATGCGATGCTGAAAGAAACGCAAAAGCTGTGGACTGGTACCGACAATGCCGCAGCAACAATTCTTAAGCTGGAAAAAGAACTGACGGGCTTCGGCAGTACTTTGCAGATATTGAATGGCATCTCGCCTAACTTGCTGGAACTCACCGAACAAATCTCGACACTGAAAGCACAAGGCGGTGCTTCTCCGCGTGAAACGGCGCAGGCAGGCCAGCTGGTCATGCTGACCCAACGTCTGGCACGCAGCGCGAACGAGTTCCTGACTTCCGAAGGTGTGAATCCGGAAACGGCTTTCTTGCTGGGTAAGGATACCAATACCTTCCGTGAAATTGTCGATGGCTTCCTGAATGGTAGCGAAGCGCTGCGCCTGAGCAAAACCACCGAACCGGATACG
Source organism: Herminiimonas sp. (assembly GCA_040393485.1). Taxonomy (GTDB): domain Bacteria; phylum Pseudomonadota; class Gammaproteobacteria; order Burkholderiales; family Burkholderiaceae_D; genus Oxalicibacterium. Next base: position 2,205 of record JBEBUE010000255.1, on the reverse strand, counting down.
CGCGACAAGTTGCTGGAGCTGCAAGCTAACTTTAACGAAAATCAAAAATCGAATTCGCTCATCCTGGGTAACCTGCAAAACTTCATCGCGGCAAAGCAGGCTGAGGAATTGATCTTTAAAGAAAACGAAGCGCTGAAACAACGTCTGACCGAACTGCAACAAAGCTATCGCAGTGAACAGGATTCGCTGACGCTGCCGTTCTGGCTGATGCTGCTGAGTGTTCTGGCTGCGCTGTTGTCTGCTGCCGGGATTGCGCTGGTGCTGCTGCAGGACAGCCGCAACCGCACCAAGGAAGCGGATGCGCGTCGTTTGGAGGCGGAAGGTCAGCGTCTCGAAGCGCAGAAGCAGGAAGAAGAAGCGAAACACGCAAACGATCAAAACCAGGCCGCGATTTTGCGTCTGATGAACGAGTTGCAGGAAGTGGCGGACGGTGACTTGACAGTGCAGGCGACGGTGTCGGAAGACATCACCGGCGCGATTGCCGACTCGGTTAACTACACGGTGGAAGAGTTGCGTGGCCTGGTAGGACGCGTAACGAATACGGCAGAACAGGTTACTTCGGCTTCGACGCAAGCGCAGAATATCTCGACCGAGTTGCTGGAAGCGTCACAAAAGCAATCGCGCGATATTCAGGAAACTGGTCAGGCGGTACTGGACATGGCGGTACAAATTACCGATGTTTCCAAATCTGCCAACGAATCAGCAGAAGTGGCACGTCAGTCCGTGACGGCGGCGGAAGAAGGTGCACGCGCAGTGGAAAACGCGATCAAAGGTATGAACGAGATCCGTGAACAAATCCAGGAAACCTCGAAACGAATCAAGCGCCTTGGTGAATCGTCGCAAGAGATTGGTGAAATCACTGAGCTGATTTCCGATATTACCGAACAAACCAACGTACTGGCGCTGAACGCGGCGATCCAGGCAGCTTCTGCCGGTGAAGCCGGTCGCGGCTTCTCGGTGGTGGCAGAAGAGGTGCAGCGACTGGCGGAACGCTCAGGTGAAGCGACCAAGCAGATCGGCGCGCTGGTTCGTACGATTCAAACCGATACCCACGATGCGGTCGCGGCGATGGAAAAATCGACGCAGGGTGTGGTCGAGGGTGCCAAGCTGTCAGATGCGGCCGGTGCTGCGCTGTCCGATATCCGACGCGTCTCGAACCGACTGGCGGAACTGATTCAGGGCATTTCCTCCGCGACCGAGCAGCAGGCAACCTCGGCAAACGGCGTGGCGCAAAACATTCAGGGCATTTTGACAGTGACCGAGCAAACGCAAGAAGGTACACAGCAGACGGCGCATTCGATTCGCGAATTGTCGAAACTGGCCGAAGAATTGAAGAACTCGGTATCACGCTTCCGCGTTACCGCTTGATATCAGTTATTGCAGGCTTGCAGTGGCTTAGGCCCAATAGCAATTGCGGTGATCGACCGGTATAGGTTGATCACCTCCGCACCGCGAGGCAGTCATGAATACCCCTACCTCCCCATTGTCGCAAGGCAGCAGGGAACACTTCGATACCGGCCCCTTGTCATGGGTGATCGGTGAAATCAGCGGAGCGCTGACGCGTTCAAAAATCGCGCTGGGCGAAGCATTGATGCAGGATGCAGAGACCAGCTCGACCACCTTGCGCCATGCCAAGGCTTATTTGCATCAGGCGCATGGCGCCTTGCAAATGGTGGATGTGGACGGCGTCGTCATCATCACCGAAACGGTAGAAGATTTACTTGATCGCGTAGAGTCCGGGCAGTTGCAACTGGACGACGGCAGTGTACAAGCGATCACGCATGCCTATCAGGCCTTGCTGGAATATCTGGAAGAGTTACTGGCCGGTGCGCCGCATCAACCTGTACGCTTGTTCCCTTACTATCGCGCGCTGTTGAAAGTGCGTGGTGCAGAACGTATCCACCCGGCCGATCTGTTTTTCCCTAACCTGGCGATACGCCCACAGCTGCCGTCGGCAACCGTCAAGTTGTCGCACGATGACTATGTTGGCTTGCGCAAGCGTTTTGAGCGCGGCCTGTTAATGTTCCTGAAAAATGCTGGTGATGATTCCGCAGCCGCCAGTGCCCAGGCTATGCGCGATATCGTCTTGCGTGTGGAGCAGGCGCAGAATACACAGCAAGGACGTAGCTTCTGGTGGGTCATGCGCGGTTTTGCCGAAGCCGTCGCGGGTGGACAAGTACCGAACGAGCTCTTCGTCAAACAATT
>JBEBUE010000254.1:0-4918 GCA_040393485.1 Herminiimonas sp. | reverse complement strand
ATCCCCGTTGCCGCGTTATTTGATAGCGTGATGCTCAGGTAACGCACCTCACCCGGATAAAAAGATGATGGATCCGGCGTCGTCACCGATGCAGTCAAGGCCGCAAATGCAGACATAGGCAGCAAGCCCATCATCAATGCCAGAGGCACTGACCGGAACATGGATGCGAAAGACGATTTGGCAAAAAATGTGGGACGCGACATGGCAGGCCTATCTACTTTTCAATATTTTCAAAATCGGGGCACAGTGATCGACAGATCAATAAGTTGATCCATCGCAACAAATTTCCGAACGGAATATAAATTTCAGGCGCGCGAATCGCACGTAAACGAACGTCAACATTTGCAAACTAATCGCAGCGGAAAAACTATTGACACGTTGTTGACAGCAGTAAACCAACTGAATAATTGTTGCCACATGTCAACAATTTTCAGGAGTCGAAGTGCTGAACAATCCTGATACGCATCAAACTATTGCGCGGGGAGATGGTGGAGATAATGCGAGGAGGGTCGTGCGAGAATTTTTCTGATGAGAAATAAATTCCCATAAGGAAAACAATAAGTTAGCGCGTTATCTTCTGATAGATACGACGCATACACGCATGAAAATTATTTCCATGTGGAAATAATTTTCATGTTTCTGATTAAGTAAACACATGAATACAATTCGATATATGGGCACCCTATTTTCGAAACTCGTTTGAAATCTTCAAGACGAAATTTAGAAAATTTACACTTGTAAACAACGCGCATAAAAAAAGCCGGGACTGAGCCCGGCTTCGCTTTTTTACAACACTAACGATTAGAACTCTTCCCAATCGTCACCGCCGCTTGTCGCACCATTAGCAATTTTCTTTGGCGCCGATGTCGCGATGGTTTGATTTGCGGCTGCACCATGCGATGCAACAACCTGGACTTTAGCTGCCTTGCTCGCTGGTGCAAAGGCTACGTTAGCGCCATCCAGTTTAAAGACACTAACCGCTTCAGCCAGTTTCGCTGCCTGCTCATTCAGCGATTCAGCTGCGGCCGCAGCCTCTTCTACCAAGGCTGCATTTTGCTGCGTGACTTGATCCATCTGGCCAATAGCCTGATTAACCTGCTCTATGCCCGCACTTTGCTCTTGGCTCGCTGCCATGATTTCAGACATGATGTCAGTGACGTGACGCACACTTTGCACCACCTCGTCCATCGTTACGCCCGCCTCTTCAACCAGCTTGCTACCGAGTTCAACCTTGTCAACCGAATCGCCGATGAGCGTTTTAATTTCCTTGGCAGCGGCGGCAGAGCGTTGCGCCAGGTTGCGTACTTCACTGGCAACCACGGCGAAGCCGCGACCTTGCTCACCAGCGCGTGCTGCTTCGACTGCTGCGTTCAGGGCAAGAATATTCGTCTGGAACGCGATACCATCGATGACGCCGATGATGTCCACAATTTTCTTCGCCGATGCATTGATGTCTTCCATCGTTTCAACAACACGTGAAACTACTGCACCACCTTTTTCTGCGACACCTGATGCAGATACAGCCAGTTGATTTGCCTGACGCGCATTATCTGCATTTTGCTTCACAGTGGAGGTCAGCTCTTCCATCGATGATGCAGTTTCTTCCAGCGAACTGGCTTGCTCTTCGGTGCGGCTGGAGAGATCGAGATTGCCGGCTGCGATCTGACTGGATGCGGTAGCTATCGTGTCGATGCCCGTACGCACCTGGCTCACGCTTTTTACCAGGCCATCATTCATATCACGCAAGGCATGCAGCAATTGACCGGTTTCATCGTTTGAGCTGGATTGAATGCGGTTGCGTAAGTCGCCTGCTGCAACCGTGCGGGCAACTGATACAGCATAATCAAGCGGACGTGTGATGCTGCGCGAGAGCAGCCAAGCCAACAAGGCGCTCAACAGCAATGCGATGGTACCCAATGTGATCAGGACTGTACGACCGGACGCGTAGAGTTCGTCCACTTCGGCCTTGGCTTTCTGGAAGATGTTTTGCTGGTACTCCACGACTGCCTGTATCGACTGGTTATAGGCGAGCAGTGCCGGATCCATTTTGCTCTCGATGAGTTTTTTTGCAGCAGCTTCAGCCCCCGGATTACCTTCTGCTTTGAGCTTAAAAACGTCCTTGCGGATATCCATATAAGCCGTACGACGCTCACCAACTACACTCATTAATTGCTTGCCTTCTGCACTGCTAATCAATTCCATGATTCGATTTTGCAGCTTGGTGATCTCCAGGCTCTGCGCTTCCATCTCCGTCTGGAACTGTTTCTGTACGTCTGCATCATTACTTCTTACACGTGCAGTTGTACGCACCGCATTCGCGATGTTACCCAGATACCACTGGTGTGTAAGTCGCTCCTTGGTAGATGCCTCCTCCATATGCACGGTTGCCTGCGCAACTTCTTGCAAACGCCAGACGCCAATGACAATCATCGACGCCATCAACACTAATATCACCGCGAAAGCCAAGCCCAGGCGCACGCCAATTTTTAAATTATTTATTTTCATTGTTTTAATCAAAGTGAAGAAATGATATTGCTGCAAGATGCACACGAAAAAACATCAAGTTGCCAGGATCGCTGGCGAACTTGATGTCATCGTAGTGCGGGAATCAATCAAGGCAGTATGCCCTGGTATGCGCCGCGACCATCAGGTAAGCATGTATTAAAACTCTTCCCAATCATCGCCGCCGGTCGGCGCACCATTCGCCACCTTTTGGCGAACTGGCGCAGGTGCTGAGATGGCTCTCTTGGCTGGTGCCGTGGTGCTTGGAACTGCGGCGATTTTGCTCACTGCTTTCTTAACCGGTACAGCCGCTGCCACGCCATCCAGTTTAAAGACGCTGACCGCTTCAGCCAATTTTCCAGCTTGTTCGTTCAGAGATTCGGCCGCAGCTGCAGCTTCTTCGACCAGTGCGGCGTTCTGTTGTGTAACTTGATCCATCTGGCTAATCGCCTGATTGACTTGTTCGATACCGGCACTTTGCTCCTGGCTGGCTGCCGTGATCTCGGACATGATATCGGTCACTTGTTGTACACCCTGCACGACTTCTTTCATGGTCACGCCAGCTTCGGCTACCAGCTTGCTGCCGATCTCTACCTTGTCAACTGAATCACCAATCAACGTTTTGATTTCCTTGGCGGCGGCAGCGGAACGTTGCGCCAGGTTACGGACTTCGCTTGCTACTACTGCAAAGCCACGACCTTGCTCACCCGCGCGTGCCGCTTCCACGGCCGCATTCAAGGCCAGGATATTGGTCTGGAAAGCGATGCCATCGATAACACCGATGATGTCCACAATTTTCTTCGCCGATGCATTGATGTCTTCCATCGTATCGACTACTTGCGAAACGACGACACCGCCTTTTTCTGCCACGCTGGAAGCCGAGGCCGCTAACTGATTAGCCTGACGCGCGTTATCGGCGTTCTGTTTAACGGTGGAGGTTAATTCTTCCATCGACGATGCAGTTTCTTCCAGCGAGCTTGCTTGCTCTTCGGTACGGCTGGACAAGTCCAGGTTACCGGCCGCAATCTGCTGGGTTGCGACACCGATCGCAGTACTACCCTGGCGCACATTAAAGACAGTTTCGATCAGGCTTTTTTGCATGACTTGCAGACCGCTCATCAAGACACCCATTTCATTACGGGATTTGACTTCGATACGGCTGGTCAGGTCACCGGAAGAGATAGCGCTGAAATGACCCAGCATTTCATTCAATGGCTGCATGATGGCGCGGATCAGGAAGAAAGCCGCGATCGCGACGACGATCAGACCGAACAACACACCACCGATTGCTGCGATACGGAACACGCCATACATCGACTGACTGGCTTCATAGCTGCCAGCAGCCACTTTCATTTGAAACTCCTGGAGTTTTTCGGCGCTTTCATTCATTGCGACGAACAAAGGCGTTGCTTTTTCAAACATCAGGCGCTGGGCTTCGTCATAGTGACCTGCCTGAACTGCCGCCATCAGTGGCGTCGCACCATCGCGCAAATAAGCATCCCGATTGGCGGTGACTACCTCGGCCAGTTTCTTTTCATCCTCGTTCATAGGCAATGCGTAGTACTGCTTCCACGCTGCATCCGATTCGCTACGCAAGCTGTTGGCACGAGCGAACAATTCTCCGGTATTAGCCGCATTGGGCTTAACCAATACACGATCTATGGTGGAACGCGCCTGGAACAAGCGCGTCATTGAAGTATTAATTGCTTGTGATGACGCCAGCTGATTACCGTAGACATCTTTTAATGAATCATTGGTGCTTTGCAGACCAAACACACCCATGGCACCACCAACGATCAGCATGATGCCCATAAAAGCCATCGTGCCTATCAAACGCATCTTGATTGATAAGTTATTAAACATTTTTTCCCTCTTAGACCATTATTGTGAAGGCGGCTCTATTTTTATCAGGCCGCTAGTTTTTCTATCAGTCCCATTTCGGATGAAGACATCAGCTTGTCAATATCCAGCAAAATCAGCATGCGCTCTTCTATCGTCCCCAGCCCGATCAAAAAGTCAGCATTCATGGAGGTCCCCATTTCCGGGGCCGGTTTGATTTGCTCGCTATTGAGTGTGATGACGTCTGAAACGCTGTCGACCACAATTCCGACTACACGATTGCCAATATTTAAAATAATGACGACTGTAAACTGGTCATAAGTAGGCGCTCCCAGTTTGAACATGATGCGCATGTCGACTATCGGTACGATAATGCCGCGCAGATTGATGACACCTTTGATGAACTCGGGTGCATTAGCGATTTTCGTGACTGCGTCGTAACCACGAATTTCCTGAACTTTCAGGATATCGATACCGTATTCTTCGCTGCCTAGAGTAAACGCCAACACCTCGGTCCCGCCGAGAGATTGTTGCTTGTTTTGCATGGGTGGCCTGTTTGTAAGAAGGATAGTTTTTT
>JBEBUE010000253.1:0-4943 GCA_040393485.1 Herminiimonas sp. | reverse complement strand
GACTTCAGTGCCGCCCCGCCGATCAAACCGCCATCGATATCTGACATGGCAAGCAGTTCTTTCGCATTGTCCGGCTTCATGCTGCCACCGTACAAAATCCTGACCTGACCTGCGGCTTCGGCATTTTTGGCCTGCAGCTGCTTGCGTAACATCGCATGCACTTCCTGCGCCATCTCTGGCGTCGCTGTCTTACCGGTGCCTATTGCCCAAACCGGCTCGTATGCTACAACAATCTTTGCCAGATCGCTTACAGCAATCGCTGCCAACACGACATTCAGTTGTTCTGCAACCACGCTATCGGTCTGCCCTGCTTCGCGTTGTGCCAGCGTTTCGCCGACGCAAACGATAGGAGTCAAACCTGCACTGAGCGCGCGCGCAGTTTTTTGCGCAATCAATTCATTCGATTCGGCGAAATAGGCACGGCGCTCCGAGTGGCCAACGATCGCATAGCGGCAATCGAATTCCTGCAACATGCTGGTCGATACTTCACCGGTATAGGCACCTGCTTCGTGGCTGGAGACATCCTGCGCACCGAGGGCGATCGCAGCACCATTTAACAAGCCCTGGCACTGCGCAAAATAAGGAGCTGGGACGCAGACAGCAACATCACATGTTGCGCCGCCTGCCATGCTTTTTAATCCGCTTTCAATCTCTGTCAGCAATAGCGCATTGGCAGCCAGGCTGCCATTCATTTTCCAATTGCCAGCGACGAGTTTGCGGCGCATATAAAACCCATAATTTCAATAACCCGCTATTCTATCCCCTTGCAGCGAGCATGGTCAAACGACATACCACTCTCACAGAATGAAAAAACCGCCCACAACTTGCGCAGTGGGCGGTTTCTAAACATCTGGCATGTCAGGAGTAGATTACTCTTGTGCTGCTGCCGCTTCCGGATTCTCTTCCGCAACAGCTGCCTTCATCGACAACTTCAGGCGACCGCGGTCATCTGTTTCCAGAACTTTAACGCGTACTTGCTGACCTTCTTGCAAGTAATCAGCAACAGCATTGACGCGCTCATTGGCAATTTGGCTGATGTGCAACAGACCATCTTTACCTGGCATCACTTGCACGATGGCACCGAAATCCAGCAATTTCAGAACCGTACCTTCGTAGATCTTGCCAACTTCAACCGAAGCAGTCAGTTCTTCGATACGACGCTTGGCTTCCTGACCAGCAGCTGCATCTACCGATGCAATGGTAACCACGCCTTCATCGCTGATATCGATTTGGGTACCGGTTTCTTCGGTCAATGCACGGATGACTGCACCACCTTTACCGATCACGTCACGGATTTTTTCCGGGTTGATCTTGATGGTGATCAGGCGCGGTGCGAAATCGGACAATTCACCAGTAGTGCCGCTAGGAACTGCTTTTTCCATTTCGCCGAGGATGTGCACACGGCCTTCTTTAGCTTGCGCCAGAGCGACTTGCATGATTTCCTTGGTGATACCCTGGATTTTGATATCCATTTGCAAAGCGGTGATGCCGTTTGCAGTACCAGCCACTTTAAAGTCCATATCGCCGAGGTGATCTTCATCACCCAGGATATCGGACAGGACGGCAAATTTGCTGCCTTCCTTGATCAAGCCCATAGCGATACCGGCAACGTGCGATTGCATAGGCACGCCAGCATCCATCAACGCCAGACAGCCGCCGCAGACCGAAGCCATCGACGACGAACCGTTGGATTCGGTGATTTCCGAAACCAGGCGAACCGAGTAGCTGAAATCTTCCGGTGCTGGCAATGCAGCAACCAGTGCACGCTTGGCCAGGCGGCCGTGACCGATTTCACGACGTTTAGGGGTACCGACACGACCGGTTTCGCCGGTTGCGAACGGAGGCATGTTGTAGTGCAACATGAAGCGATCCGAGTACTCTCCCATCAATGCATCGATCTTTTGTTCGTCGCGTGCGGTACCCAGGGTGGCGATAACCAAGGCTTGTGTTTCGCCGCGGGTAAACAATGCAGAACCATGGGTACGTGGCAACACACCGGTACGGATGGAGATAGGACGCACGGTACGTGTGTCACGACCGTCGATACGTGGTTCGCCTTCGAGGATTTGCGAACGGACAATTTTTGCTTCCAGATCAAACAGAATGTTGCCAACTTCAGCTGCGTCAGGTGCTGCTGCGCCGATAGAAGCTGCTTCTGCAACCAATTCATTGGTCACTTCAGCGAACGCATCTTTCAGTTTCGCAGTACGTGCCTGCTTGTCTTTGGTTTGGTAGGCAGCACGCAGTTTCGCTTCTGCGAAATGTGCGACGCGAGCGATCAACGCTTCGTTCTTTGCTGGAGGCGCCCATTGCACTTCTGGCTTGCCACCATCACGCACCAGGTCGTGAATTGCATCGATCACTGCTTTCATTTGATCGTGGCCATAAACAACCGCGCCCAACATGATTTCCTCTGACAATTGCTGCGCTTCGGATTCAACCATCAGCACCGCTGTTTCAGTGCCGGCAACAACCAGATCCATCTGCGATGTTTTCAGTTGTGTTGCGGTTGGATTCAAGATGTATTGACCATCGATGTAACCAACGCGAGCAGCACCCAGAGGACCTGCAAACGGGATACCAGCTACGCACAATGCAGCCGATGCGCCGATCATGGAAGCGATGTCTGGATCAATCTCAGGATTAACCGACATCACGTGAATGATGATCTGCACTTCGTTCAGGTAACCTTCTGGGAACAACGGACGGATCGGACGATCGATCAGACGCGATGTCAGTGTTTCTTTTTCGGAAGGACGACCTTCGCGTTTGAAAAAACCGCCTGGGATACGACCAGCAGCATAGGTTTTTTCAACATAATCAACAGTCAATGGGAAGAAGTCCTGACCTGGCTTGGCATCTTTTTTTGCCACTACAGTAGCCAGCACAACGGTGTCTTCAATCGAGACAAGTACGGCGCCAGATGCTTGACGGGCGATTTCGCCGGTTTCAAGCGTGACCTGATGTTGGCCATACTGGAAGGTTTTAGTGACTTTATTAAACACGGTGTTCCTTTCTAATTTTACCGACAGATTTTCAGGCGCTGTCGTTCACCTCACCACAAACAATCGGGCAATATGAGCGATTGTTTTTATTACTAACTACATTACAAACAAGTACAAACCACCAAAAGACAAAATGCCCGCATCAGAGAACTGACGCAGGCATTTTTATCTATGAAAGCCGGATAAAATAGCGCAACGAAATTACTTGCGCAGACCGAGCTTTACAATCAGATCGCGGTAACGAGTAGCGTCTTTACCTTTGAGGTAGGACAACAGGCTCTTACGACGATTAACCATCATGATCAAACCACGACGGGAATGATGATCTTTAGTGTGTGCTTTGAAGTGGCTGTTAAGTTCGTTGATACGAGCTGTCAACAATGCGACTTGAACTTCCGGCGATCCGGTGTCGTTTTGACCGCGGGCGTTATCGGCAACAATAGCTGCCTTGCTTGCTTTTTCGAGAGACATAAAAACTACCTTTCACATGCGATGCATAGAGTCTGAACCCCACACACCGTGAACAACGATTAAAAAAACTGGTCGAATTAACCAGCCCCGGAGTATAACGGAAAGACCCAGCCAATTCAAACACTTAGCGTATTTATTTGAGGAAAACAGCATGAAATATGGTCAAAAAGCAATCCTGGGGGGATTACTCCTGATGCTGGGCGCTTGTGCCAGCTTCATGCCACCACCTATCAACATAGGCGAACCCGAGTCTTCGGTCGTCTCCAAACTGGGACAGCCGACTTCCCGGATCGAGGATAAAAACGGGTATTTGCTGGAGTATACGCGCAACCCATGGGGCCAGGCCACCAATATGGCGCGCTTTGACCGCAGCGGCAGGCTGGTTTCCTACGAACAAGTGTTAACAGTTGAGAAATTCGCCACCATCAAACCTGGCATCGCTACGAAGGACGATGTGCTGCGCACCATAGGCCACCCATCCGAAACCTCCTACCTATCCCGGCTGCAGCTGGAAGTCTGGAGCTATCCGTACAAGGAAGCCGGCGTCTGGAATTCGGTCATGCATGTCCATTTCGACAATAACGGCGTCGTTAAGATGATGCAGAACGCGCAGGATATGCGTTTTGAGCGGGATGGCATGTTTGGCTTTGGCCGCATGTAAGACAACTGCAAACACAACGACAAACGTGTAATAAACGTCCGTAAACGAAAAAGGCTGATGCTTATGGCATCAGCCTTTTTTATCGCCCTCCTCGCAAGGAGCGCTGTTTCAGCAGCCTGGCACCACGATCATGGCGGTGCGCTGGCCCCGAGAATTCAATTTCAGCCTATTAAGCTGTAACGCGCTTGTCTTCCGACGAAGCTTGCAATGCAGCTTCTTTAGCCTGCATATTTTTACGCATAGGGCTCAGGATCAGTTTTGCCGACAAGCCAGCGAAGATCGTGATGATCGCTGCCACCACGAATACGCGGCTCCAGCCACCATCAACAGCCAACACCGATGCCAGTGGCACCAGCAAGGCAGCGGTACCTTTAGCGGTGTACAGGGTACCCGAGTTACCAGCGGCAAATTTGCTACCGAAAATGTCTGCACAGATTGCTGGGAAGATTGAGAAGATTTCACCCCAGAACAGGAAGATCAAGGCTGCGAAGAACATGAACGCGTACATGTTGTGGCCCCAGGTCATCAAGCCCAACAGTGCCAGACCTTCGCCGATAAAGACGATGAACATGGTGTTTTCACGACCGATTTTGTCGGAGATAAAACCGCACAATGGACGGGTGATACCGTTGGCAACGTTGTCGATAGACAAGGTCATGGTCAACAGTGGCAAGGTAACGCCGAACAGGGTAACTGGCAGCGAGGCAAGGCCGTAGTCGTTAGCGATAGGACCCAGTTGTGCAGTTGCCATCAAACCACCGGAAGCAACCAGTACGAACATCAAATACAGAACCCAGAATACTGGC
>JBEBUE010000252.1:0-4952 GCA_040393485.1 Herminiimonas sp. | reverse complement strand
CTATTTCCAGTGTTTTTGCGACAGGATCGTATCCACGCGGCGTGTAATCGCGCATCGTCGGCTTCAGGCCATCCGGCCAGATCGGGCCATCTGGACCAGCGATCGGCAAGGTCAGGACGCCATTTGCATCCGGGAAGAATAGTTTGACGTGGTCATCGAAGCCCGGGCTGACAAAGTCAGCAAGTTCATCGCCACCGACGGTAATGCGCAACAGATGCGGCGTGATGCGTTCGGTCTTGATGACTTCGAGCGCGCGAAAGCGCAAGGTGTGCCGCACACGTTTGGGTGTGCGGTCAGGCTGCTTGGCAGCAGCGGGGAGGTTCGCTGTCATTAAATTTGCTCCAGTTGTTGCGCTGCGCGATCGAGGATGGCGGCAAAAGCGTTGGCCTGTTCCGGCGTCAGCGCTTCGCCGGACAGGCGCATGCGCATCGCGAGCTTGAGGTTTTCTATCGCCCGTTTGACTTGTGGTGGGCGGCCAGCGCGCGGGCCGGCACCGTCAACGCCGCCATTCAGGCGCAGCAGCATGGCATCCACCATGGGACGGTTTTCTTCGAGGTAGCGCAAACCCGCATCGGTAATTTGATAGCGTTTGCGGCCGCCCTGGTCGGCTTCGTCCACACTCAATAAATTCAGTTCCTCTAGCAAGGTGAGGGTGGGGTAGACCGTGCCCGGGCTGGGGCTGTAGGCGCCATCGAGGCGCTCTTCGATTGCTTTGATTAATTCGTAACCGTGGCTCGGCTTTTCGCTGATCAGGTGCAGTAGCACGAAGCGTAATCCGCCATGACCGAATATGCGGCCTTCGCTGGCCATGCGACGGCCGCGTCCTCCGCCGATATCGTCGCCGTCGCTACGGCTCGCCATATGACAATGAGAATGTTGATGATGTTTCATGATTTTTCCTGTCTAGTTCTATATCTAGAACAAATAAGATATATCTAAATGTAGTCTAAGTCAAATTAGATAATCCAATTAATTTGCGTCTGCTTGCCATGCTTACAGGCAATAGAACCGTACCCATGCCCTTTGTTGGTCAGGATGTAGCAGGAATTGCGGCGTATGACGATAATGTCAGCCTGGTGTGCATGGGTAGCGCGCGTATAGCTGGGTGGGTATCGGATTTGGACTTATTTGATGGAATAGAAGAGCAACGCAACTGGCGCGAAGACTTGTGTGACGGCGCGGTAGTGCTGCGCGCTTACGCTATCGCGTTTGAAGCCGATTTGTTGGCTGGCGTCGAAAGCGTACGTGAGGCAGCGCCGTTCCGGCATATGCATACGCCCGGTGGTTTTCGTATGTCGGTGGCGATGACGAATTGCGGTGATTGCGGCTGGGTCACGGATAGGACCGGCTATCGTTACGACGCGATCGATCCCTTGAGTGGCCAGCCCTGGCCGCAGATGCCTGCTGCGTTTCTCAAGCTGGCGCAAAGCGCGGCCGCAGCGGCAGGTTTTGCCGACTTCGTACCGGACGCTTGCCTGATTAACTGCTATGAACCGGGCGCGCGCATGTCCTTGCATCAGGATAAAGATGAGCAGGACTACCGTCAGCCTATCGTGTCAGTGTCGCTGGGCATACCTGCGGTGTTCCAGTTCGGCGGCGACCTGCGCAGCGATAAGCCTGTGCGCGTGCCGCTGCAACATGGTGATGTGGTGGTGTGGGGCGGGCCGGCGAGATTGCGTTACCACGGTGTGCTGGCGCTGAAGGAGGCGACGCATCCCTTGCTGGGTAGTCGCAGGATTAACCTGACGTTTCGCAAAGCGGGTTGATTTGAATATTCATTCTTAATTTGAATGTTCGCTTCAACCCGCTTGCGTAGTGTCGCTTGCTTACTTCTCGGCAGCGGCTTTCAGGTTGGCCAGGCCGATGGCAAAATCATCACCGACCATTTTGTCCATACTGAAAAAGACAGTCATCAACTTGGACACATAGTTGGCCGGACCATACATGGCCCAAGTTACCTGGGTGGAATCGCCTTGCGCTTGCAAAGTGAATTCCGCCGTATTGTGCGCTTCGAAAGGAGCAAGGAAATCGAGCTTGATCACGATGCGTGATGGCGGCGATGACTCGATGACTTCCATACGACCCTTACCGACATTTTTATTGCCATCCCATTCGTAAATGGCACCTTTGCCACTGGCTGCGCCGCTGTGAGTGCGCTTCATATCCGGATCTTTGTTCTCATACGGCGACCATATAGTCCAGCGATGGAAGTCGTCGATGAGCGCGAACACTTTTTCCGGCGGTGCCTTGATGGTGCTTGTGCGTTCCACGCGGAAGGTATCCGGTTTGGTGGTGGCGTAGATCAGGATGGCGACGACGGCAACCAGTATGGCAATGGCGATGATTTTGAGCATGCGATGTCCCGTATTGTTGGTAGTTGTTATGAGTAGCTTGCAGCTTAGCCTTGGCTTGCTTCCATTTTGGCGCGCAGGCGTTCTTCCTGTGCACGCAGTTCCGGGGTCAGCTCGGCACCGAAATCTTCCATATCGAACAACTGGCGGATTTCAATTTCCGATTCGGCGCCGGTCGGGTTGGGGCAGCGTTTGACCCATTCGATGGCTTCTTCTTTCGACTTCACTTTCCAGATCCAGAAACCGGCGATGAGTTCTTTTGTTTCCGGGAAGGGGCCGTCAACCACAGTGCGCTTGTCGCCGGAGAATTTGACGCGAGCGCCTTTGGAGCTGGGATGCAAGCCGTCGCCTGCAAGCATGATGCCTGCATTCACCAGTTCTTCGTTGAACTTGCCCATCTCGGTAAAGAGTTTTTCATCCGGCATGACACCGGCTTCGGTATTTTTGTCTGCTTTGATGATGATCATGAAACGCATGTCGATGCTCCTCTTCAGATTTATTTAGCCTGATCTTCAGTGCACATTTTCTCGGCACCTGCGCGTATCTCTTCCGGACTGAGGTCGCGGATGTGCGTAGCGATGGACCACGAATGTCCGAACGGGTCTTCCAGTACGCCATAGCGATCACCCCAGAAGGTGTCATCCAGTGGCATCTTGGCAATGGCGCCGGCGGCGACTGCGCGGTTATAGACGGCGTCAGCATTTTCTACATAGAGATGGATGGTGACCGGGCTGCCTTTCAGGGACTTGGGCCCGAAGGCGTTGAACTCCGGATACTCATCCATCAGCATTAAGGAAGAGTCACCTATGCGCAGGTGCGCATGCATGATCTTGCCGCCCGGGCCGGGCAGGATGGATACATCTGTAGCATGGAATGCTTTCTTGTAAAACTCGATGGCGGCCGCTGCGTCGGCACATACCAGGTGTGGGGTCAGGCTATGCATTCCTTCCGGAATGGCTTTTACTGCTGGCTTGCTCATGGTGTGCTCCTCGTGGATATCAAATGCTTGATCCCTGTCTGTTGCGCGGACTCTATGGGTGAGTTTTGTTGCAGCTGTCACCACCCGAGTCTCTGTGTTTTTCGTATTGCTCTATTTGTTGCAGCAGTCTTTGCATCTCGGCCTGCTCATGCTTGGCCCGGGCGGCCGCCCACAGATGATCGAAGCGTTGAATCATCTGCAGGTAATCGGCCTCGCTGGTGCTTAACACTTGTGATTCAGGCTGGGTGCTCATGGCTGTCTGCTTGGCTACGTGGGTTTAAGGTTGCAGGTCGAACAGGGCTTTGCTGGTTTCCATATCGAACGGTGCCGAGAAATGCTCATGCACGATTTTCCATTTGCCATCGATTTTGCGATATCCGGTTGTGGATCGCATCCAGGATGTATGTTCGTTGCCGTCTTTGTCTATGCCGCCGCAACGGTTCAGGCAATGGCTGAATGCCACGTTGTCGCTTGCTGAGATGTGCAAGTCATGTACCTTGAAGCTCATCGCAGAACACATGGACATACACATCTGCCAATGCTTTCTGTATACATCCCAGCCCTTGAATTGCAAGGCCAGAATCGCATCGTAGGCAATGACATCGGGGGCGTAATGCGCCATCGTCGCATCCACATCGGCGGCGCTGGCGGCCTTGATCCAGCTATCTATCAGTGCACGGATTTCTGCTTCTGCTGCAGTGTTATTTGTCTCCTGGCTCATACTGTTTCTCATATGGAAGGTAGTTATTGTGTACAGTGTCCATAAATAATAGTACAACTAGTGTACGGTGTACACATTTATGCAAAATGACGAAAAAAGTAGTAGTTCCTAAGCGCAACACATACCGCCACGGGGATTTGTATCGAGCTTTGCTGGAAGCGGGCACGCAGATGGCACGGGAGAGAGGGCCGACTGCAGTAGTGTTACGCGAAGTGACGCGGCAGGTCGGGGTGGCACCGAATGCAGCCTACCGGCACTTCGCGGATCGCAATGCCTTATTGCAGGCGGTGTGCTTTGTAGCGCAGTCGCAGCTGGCGCAGGCAATAGAGGTCGAGATGCAGGCCTGTGTGGACAATGGTAATGCTGCAGATTTGGCGCGCGCGCATGTGCGTGCCGTCGGTACCGGCTACCTGCGTTTTGCGCGCGCCGAGCCGGGCCTATTCCGTACCGCCTTCTCGGTGCATGAGGATTTGCAACAGGCGAAGACGCCGTCCATGGCCGGGCCGGGCGGCCTCACGCCTTTCCAGTTACTGGGTTCAGCGCTGGACGAGCTGGTGGCAACCGGCGCGATGGCGCCGGAGCGGCGGGCAGGTGCAGAGTTCCTTGCATGGTCCGCAGTTCATGGATTGGCCATGCTGTCGATAGACGGACCTTTGCGCAGCCTGAATGATGAACAGGCTGCAGCGATAGGGCAGCGCCTGATCGATATGGTGGAGTTTGGTATGCCGCTGGCGCGCGGCTGGGGCTGAAGGCGGATGAACATGTAGTGTTTAAGGGCGGCGCAAAGGATCCAGCAAATGCCTCAATGCATTGTGGTCGAGCTCATACATGAGTGCGATCAGGCTGCCCAGTTCGCCCGACGGAAAACCTTCGCGCGCGAACCAGCCCAGGTAGTGACCCG
>JBEBUE010000251.1:0-4976 GCA_040393485.1 Herminiimonas sp. | reverse complement strand
AGCAAACGACCAGCCCGTATATGTGGCTCAGCCAGCTGGTTCGATAATTGTCCGTAACCCATACCCGCCAGCACTGCGTCGCACTCCACTTCCGGATCGTCGGTAACCAGCACTGGCATGCCGGGTGTGAATTGATGACCGCCGGAGAAATACCACGGCCATATTCGCCCGGTATTGCCATCTGTCAGTTCTATCGTCGGCACCGCCGATAAATCCTGTGGTGTATGCGGCCGCCCCCATTTGGCAATAAATTCCGGCGTCGCAACGACAAAAAAATCAACTTTTGCCACGGGGCGCACGACAAAGCGATTATCGCGCGGCAGTCCGATGCGGACGCCTATATCTATTTTCTTATCGACGACATCTGTCACCAGGTTCGTCACGTTCAGCTCCAGCTTGATACCCGGATACTGTGCCAACAAAGGAAGCAGGGAACGCAAGAGGTAACGCCGCCCTATCGTACTCGGCGCAGTAATACGCACTACACCCGCAAAATCGCGATCCGAGTGGCTATCACTGGGACGAAACAAACTGTCTACCCCTGTCACCATCTCACGCGCATGCTCAGCCAGCTGGGTGCCGAACTCCGTGATCTGGATCCCGCGTGTATTCCGGTGAAACAATACCTCGCCCACCACTTCTTCCAATTCCTTGATCGCACGCGTAATCGCTTGCGGTGAAGTGCCAAGCCGGGCAGCCGCTTCCTTGAAGCTATTGGAATCTGCGGCAGCGCAAAAAAGACGAAGCATTTCCAGGCGATTCAGCACGTTTTGCCCCTTTTTGGTTCGTTATACGCCCAACAGATAGCGCTGATGAGAATTCCATATTTTGGAATTCTCAAATCTTAACATTTTCATTTATCAGGCGTTCGGGACTGCAGATACTAATAGCGCTATTTCTGGCATCCGCAACTCATCCCACCTCACTCAAAAAAATCATGGCGACTCTCACTATCAACGGCAAACAACATCAAATGGACCTGTCTGACGATACTCCCTTGCTGTGGGCATTACGTGACCACCTCGGGATGACGGGCACTAAATTCGGTTGCGGCATGGCGCTGTGCGGTGCCTGCACCGTACATCTGAACGGACAAGCGATACGCTCGTGCATTACGCCGGTGTCCGCTGCAGTCGGACAAAGCATCACCACCATCGAAGCGATGGCGGAAGACAGTGTCGGCCAGCGTGTGCAGCAAGCCTGGACCGAGCTCGGCGTGCCGCAGTGCGGCTACTGCCAGTCGGGACAAATCATGTCTGCCACTGCCCTGCTGAAAACCACGCCACATCCTAGCGATGCCGAAATTGAATCGGCCATGAGCGGCAATATTTGCCGCTGCGGTACCTACACGCGCATACGCGCCGCTATCAAACAAGCTTCGGCAAAGGGACCAAAATGAGCACATTATCCGACCTCGCTAACCAAAAACCGCATAGCGACAGCAATCAGGAACTAAGCCTACCCACGCTGCCATCGATGTCACGCCGCACCTGGCTCAAAGGCGCAGGTGCTTTCGCGGGATTAGCGCTAACGATAGGCACGAGCGGCATCGTGCGCGCAGCCACCAGCGATGAAATCAAAAAATATGGCGGCGATGCCATGCCCGGTGGTCTGGTAGATGACACGCTGGCCTTCGTTTCCATAGGTGCAGATGGCATCGTCACCATCGTCGCGCATCGTTCCGAAATGGGACAAGGCGTGCGCACCAGCCTGCCTATGGTCGTCGCCGACGAGCTGGAAGCAGACTGGGCCAAGGTCAAGGTCGTACAGGCGCTGGGCCTGGAAGAAAAGTACGGCAACCAGAATACCGATGGCTCGCGCAGCATGCGTCACTCCTTTGAACCTATGCGCCGGGTCGGTGCGGCCGCACGCCAGATGCTGGAAATCGCGGCGGCGCAGCAATGGAATGTAAAGCCGGATGAAGTCCGTGCGAAGAACCATGAAGTGGTACATACCAAATCCGGGCGTCGTCTCGGCTATGGCGCACTGGCTGAAGCCGCAGCAAAGATCACACCACCAGCAGCCAAGGATTTACGCCTGAAAAAACCTGCCGAGTTCCGTTACATCGGCAAGGAAAGCACGCGCGGCATCGACTTTAAAAACATCGTCACCGGCAACACCCAATACGGCATAGATACCCGTCTGCCCGGCATGCTCTATGCGGTTATCGCACGTCCGTTGGTGATGGGCGGCAAAGTCAGCAGCTTCGATGCATCGGCCGCATTAAAAGTACCCGGCGTGATCCAGGTGGTCGAACTCAAAAGCAGCCCGGCACCAGCTGGCTTCCATCCACTCGGCGGCATCGCTGTGATCGCCAAAAATACCTGGGCCGCCATCAAGGGACGCGAAGCACTGAAGATCACCTGGGATGATGGCAAACACGCCAGCTACAACTCGGTTGAATATAAAAAGACCTTGCAGGAAGCGGCACGTAAGCCAGCCAAAGTCGTACGCAACAATGGCGACACCATGGCCACCCTCAGCAAAGCATCGCAACGCATGGAAGCGGAATACTATTTGCCACACATCGCACACGCGACGATGGAACCGCCCGCCGCCACCGCCCAGGTCAGCAACGGCAAGTGCGAAGTATGGGCTTGCGTGCAAGCATCGCCAGCCATCTCAAACTCAAACCGGAAGATGTCACCGTCCATGTCACGCTGCTGGGCGGCGGCTTTGGGCGCAAGTCCAAACCTGACTTCGCAGCCGAAGCTGCCCTGCTGTCGCAAGCGATGAAGGGTGTACCGGTCAAGGTGACATGGACGCGGGAAGACGATATCCACAATGACTACTTCCACACGGTATCCGTCGAGCGCCTGGAAGTAGCACTCGATGCGGCTGGCAAACCGACTGCCTGGTTACATCGCACCGCTGCCCCGACGATTGCTTCGATCTTTGCCGAAGGAGCCAAAGGCGAACAACCGTTTGAACTTGGCATGTCAGCCGTCAACATTCCGTTTGCCATACCCAACTTCCGCGTCGAAGCACCTGAAGTCGAAGCACATACCCGCATAGGCTGGTTCCGCTCGGTCTCCAACATCCCGCATGTGTTTGCGATTCAATCCTTTGTGGCAGAACTGGCGGCCAAGGCCAAACGCGATCATCGCGATTACCTGCTGGACCTGATCGGCCCGTCGCGCAAAATCAATCCCAAGGATATGGCGGACGAATGGAACTACGGTGAATCGCCTGAGCGCTATCCGCTCGATACCGGTCGCATGCGTAAAACCATTACGCTCGCTACCGACAAAGCAGGCTGGGGACGCAAGCTGGCAAAAGGACATGGACTCGGCCTCGCTGTCAGCTATAGCTTCGTCACTTATGTGGCAGTCGTGATAGAAGCGGTTGTCAACGATAAGGGTGAGCTATCGATACCGCGTGTCGACATCGCCGTCGACTGCGGTCCGCAAATCAATCCGGATCGTATCCGTTCGCAACTGGAAGGCGCGTGCATCATGGGTCTCAGCCTGGCATTGACGGGTGAAATCACCTTCAAGGATGGTCGGGCTGAACAAGGTAACTTCCATGAATATGAAGTCATGCGCTCGATGGATGCACCGCGTGAAATCCGGGTGCACTTTATCAAGCATGATTTCGATGTGCCTTTGGGCGGTGTCGGTGAACCGGCTACGCCACCAATCGCCCCGGCCCTGTGCAATGCCATTTTTGCGGCTACCGGCAAACGCATACGCGACCTGCCACTGCGTAATCAGCTGCAAGCAAAAACGTCTTAAGCAGATAGGGAGTAGCAATGGATAGCATCGATCTCGAAGTACTCAAGGCTGCCGATGCATGGTTAGATGAAGGTCATGCCTGCGAACTGGTCACCGTCGTCCAGACATGGGGTTCCAGCCCGCGTCCGGTGGGCGCGATGATGGTGATCCGGGGTGATGGCCGCATCATCGGCTCGGTCTCGGGCGGTTGCATTGAAGACGATCTGATTGCAAGAGTGCGCAGCGCGGAACGGACAGCTAACCGCCCCGAACTGGTGACCTATGGCATCAGCGCCGAGGAAGCGTATCGCTTCGGCCTGCCGTGTGGCGGCACCATCAAACTAGCAACCGAACCGCTTTCGGCTGCCAGCAAGATTAAACAGTTGTTGGCACATGTCATGCGCCATGAGCTAACCATGCGCCAGCTTGACCTGCTCACTGGTGCCGTACGCCTGGCCCCGACGGAGACCGGCGCAACCCTGGATCTGACGCTGAATGTGCTGACCACTATCCACGGTCCGCGCTGGCGCCTGCTAATCATAGGTGCCGGCCAGCTATCGCAATTCCTGGCACAGATTGCGACTGGCCTCGACTATCAGGTGGTAGTCTGCGATCCGCGCGAAGAATACCGCCTGGCGTGGCAAGTCCCCGGCGTCGACGTCATCCACGCGATGCCGGACGATCTGGTACTGGAAATGAAAATGGATAGCCGCACCGCTGTGGTCGCGCTGACGCACGATCCCAAGCTGGATGACCTAGCATTGATGGAAGCATTGAAGTCAGATGCGTTCTATGTCGGCGCCATCGGTTCACGCATCAACAACGCACGCCGCCGCGAACGCCTGAAGGAATTCGATCTCAGTGCAGCGCAATTAGAACGCCTGCATGGCCCTATCGGCCTCTATATCGGCAGCAAGACACCTGCCGAAATTGCGATCTCTATCCTGGCCGAACTGACGGCAATACGTAATGGCGTCGCACTGCCGGACAAGATGAGCGTGGCCGCTGCCAAGGATGAAATGGATATGCCTGCATGGGCGCTGGCGGAACAGGGATTAGTACCGCGGCAGGTTAACTGAAGTCGTGTAGCAGCACAGCATACGCTATCCGGGGCCTAAGGTACTGCCGCGCCCTTAGCCGGGATGCCCTATCAGTGCCGCCTGCGCGACATCCTGATCTGCCATCCTGGCTGCGGCATTGTGTGCGCGCACCACCACTTCAAACTCGGCATTGGCGGGGTGTTTCGTGCTGGGCAAAATCGAA
>JBEBUE010000250.1:0-4979 GCA_040393485.1 Herminiimonas sp. | reverse complement strand
GCCAGCCCTGCAACCAGCCATGGTGGTTGCTGTATAGCGTGCTGATCTCGTGGTTTAGCGCATTTTCGGTGGCAGACATGTCGTTTTCCCCTACCAACACCGGGGCAACATGCCGCTAAATGATGATAAGAATCATTCTCAATTGTATCCACATGAAGAAATGAATGCAAATCCGCGATGCTGCATGTCGCCAGCAGGCGACATGTAGAGGAGTCTTAGCCGGGAAGAAAAAACCACGCCCGGCATCGCTATCCAGTCTGGGGAAACAATGATTGCGATGATTGGCCTGCGGGCGAGGCGCAATACCGCTACTTTTTGGGCGTAGTTTCAGCCTGCAATCTGCGCCACAAGGTGGTCCGGCTAATGCCCAGCGCTTGCGCCGCCGCGACCCGATTGCCGTGATAACGCTGCAATACTTGTTGCACGGTCTCGGCTTCGGCAAATGTGGGGTCGCCCATACCCGCCTGATGCAGGCCCGACGGTGCGGCACCAGTCAGCTCAGGCGCAATACTTTTCAGGAAGGCAGGTGTCAACGCCTGTAATGGTGCCGCTGCCAGGAACAAGGCCAGGCGTTCCATCAGGTTGCGCAGTTCACGCACATTGCCGGGCCACGCATACGGCAGCAACAGCGGCAAACAGGCCGCAACTTCAGCATGTAAATTGGCAGATGGCCGGGCATCCAGCGAAGCCAGCGCATGCTTCAGATACCACTCAGCCAGCGTCGCCACATCTGCGCTGCGCTCGCGCAAAGGCGGCAGGTTCAGGCGCAAGACACTCAGGCGATAAAACAAATCTGCACGGAAACGCCCTTCCCTGACCCGCTGGTCGAGGTCGCAATGCGTCGCACTGATGATGCGTACCTGAACCGGTATCGGCCGGGTGCCGCCCACCCGTACCACTTCACGCTCTTCTAGCACGCGCAGCAGGCGCGTTTGCAGTGCCAGTGGCATTTCACCTATTTCGTCGAGGAACAAAGTGCCGCGATGCGCAGCTTCGAACAGACCGGCGCGTCCGCCACGCCGTGAGCCGGTGAATGCCCCTTCTTCATGTCCGAACAATTCTGCTTCCAGCAGCGACTCAGCCAGAGCACCGCAATTGACCGCAACAAACGGATGGCCGGCCTGGGTCTTGCCCTGTATTAATGGATGGGCGCGATGGATCGCTTGTGCTACCAGCTCCTTGCCGGTGCCGGTTTCACCCTGGATCAATACCGTCGCTGCTGATTTCGCAAATAAGGTGACCGACTGCCGCACGCTTTCCATCGCCTCCGACTCGCCACGCAAATCCTTGATGTGATGTTTGGCGCGCAAGGTATCTGCCACTGGCAAGCTGCGACCACGATTTGCTTCCAGCTGTGTCAGGCGCGCCAGTTCCAGCGCATCTTCAAACGCCTGCCGGATCGATGCCGATGAGTAAACGAAAACACCTGTCAATCCGGCTTCTTCTGCCAGGTCCGTAATCAGGCCGGCGCCGACGATGGCCTTGATACCTGCCGTTTTCAGTTCATTGATTTGCGCGCGTGCATCTTCTTCCGTCACATAGGTGCGCTGCACGATGTTGAAACCAAAGGTGGCCTGGAACTCGGCTAGCGCCGGCATGGTTTCTTGATAGGTGACGAGGCCGATATCCGGCGTGATCTTGCGTGCCCGCGCCAGCGCCTGCATGACATCGAAGCCACTGGCCTTGGCGATGATGACCGGCACCGATAAGCGACTCTTGAGGTAAGCGCCATTCGAGCCCGCCGCGATCACCGCATCGCAACGTTCGGTCGCCAGTCGCTCACGGATATGGCGCACCGCATCTTCAAAACCGAGATGGATAGGTTCGATATTCGCCTGATCGTCGAACTCGAGTGTGATGTCGCGAAACAACTCGAACAAACGTGAAATCGATACCGTCCAGATAACCGGCTTGTCGGCGTTGTCACGGAAAGGAGAGGACGAACGTTTCATGTTTCACCCGAGCGTTTCAAACGTTTCAACTGTAACACCAGTATTGACCAGCATGCTTACCGCAAGCTGACGATCGTCGCTGCCCGGCATCTGCGCAAATCATTGATTCTTAAAGAATCCTGCAAAGACAGAACGGCAAATATGGGATTTTGCACACCAGCAAGCCCGGCATGGCACGCGCATTGCGAATACAGACTGGCAGGCACTCCCATGAAACACCCTGGCATAAGGATATTCCATGAGCAGTCAGTCAAAAAGCAGCAAGCAAGTATTGCGCGATAAGGTGGAAGCCCGCCGTGGCCTGCTGGTACCGGGCGCATTCAATGCGCTGTCAGCGCGTGTGATCGCCGACCTCGGTTTTGAGGCGCTCTACGTTACCGGCGCAGGCGTGACCAATATGTACTTCGGAATGCCGGATCAGGGCTTTATAGGCTTGAACGAACTGGCTGACCATACCGCCCGCATCCGCGACGCGGTCGATATCCCCATCATCGTCGATGCCGACACCGGCTTCGGCAATGCCCTCAACGTCCGTCATACGATACGCACACTGGAACGCGCTGGTGCCGATGCGGTGCAACTGGAAGACCAGGTAGCGCCGAAACGCTGCGGCCACTTCAACGGCAAGGAAGTCATCTCCTGCGCCGAAATGGTCGGCAAGATCCACGCCGCCGTCGATGCCCGCAGCGATGCAGGCATGCTCATCATGGCGCGTACCGATGCACGCAGCGTGCACGGTTTCGACGAAGCGCTGGAACGCGCTGCCCGTTACAGCGAAGCCGGTGCTGACATCCTGTTCGTCGAAGCCACAGAAACCGCGGATGAAATACGCCGCCTGCCGCAGGCGCTCGACAAACCGCAACTGGTCAACCTGGTGATCGGTGGCAAGACTCCTATCTTCAGCGCCGATGAACTGGCCGGCCTCGGCTACGGCATCGTGCTGTACGCGAACGCAGCATTGCAAGGTGCTGTGGCCGGCATGCAAAAAGCGCTGACCGTGCTGCGCGATACCCATCGCCTCGACGAAGACCCACATCTGGTCAGCCCATTCAGTGAGCGGCAACGGCTGGTCAACAAACCCTACTTCGATCAACTGGAAAAGAAATACGCCGACAAGTAATCACGAATACAACTATCCATAAGGAGACAGGCATGAGTGAATCACAAGCGACAGCAGCAGGTTTCAAACCCAAAAAATCGGTGGCGCTGTCCGGCGTAACTGCGGGCAATACAGCACTCTGTACCGTCGGCAAAACCGGCAACGACTTGCATTACCGTGGCTACGACATCCTGGATATTGCCGACAGCTGTGAATTTGAAGAAATCGCGCATTTACTGGTGCACGGCAAACTACCGACCGTCGCTGAACTGAAAGCCTACAAGATCAAGCTCAAGGAATTGCGCGGCCTGCCTGCCAATGTCAAGGCTGCGCTCGAATGGCTGCCTGCGGCGTCGCATCCAATGGATGTGATGCGTACCGGTGTCTCCGCACTGGGTTGCGTGATCCCCGAAAAAGATGATCACAACGCACCCGGCGCACGTGATATCGCTGATCGCCTGATGGCTTCGCTCGGCTCCATCCTGCTGTACTGGTACCACTACAGCCACAACGGCAAGCGTATCGAAGTCGAAACGGATGATGATTCGATAGGCGCGCATTTCCTGCACCTGCTGCACGGCGAAAAGCCATCCGCCAAATGGGAAAAAGCGATGCACACTTCGCTCATCCTCTACGCGGAGCATGAATTCAATGCGTCGACCTTCACCGGTCGCGTGATCGCTGGTACCGGTTCCGACATGTACTCGGCCATCACGGGCGCGATCGGTGCATTGCGCGGCCCCAAGCATGGTGGCGCCAATGAATTCGCATTTGAAATCCAGAAGCGCTACGAAAATCCGGACGAAGCCGAGGCCGATATCAAACGCCGCGTCGAGAACAAGGAAGTCGTGATCGGCTTCGGCCATCCGGTCTACACCATCTCCGATCCACGCAACAAAGTCATCAAGGAAGTCGCCCGTACCTTATCCAAGGACGCAGGATCGATGAAGATGTATGACATCGCTGAACGACTTGAAACGGTGATGTGGGACGTCAAAAAAATGTTTCCCAACCTCGACTGGTTCTCTGCCGTGTCATATCACATGATGGGTGTGCCGACCGCGATGTTCACACCCTTGTTCGTCATTGCACGCACGTCCGGTTGGGCTGCGCACATCATCGAGCAGCGGATAGACAACAAGATCATCCGTCCTTCCGCGCATTACGTCGGGCCGGAAGACCTCGCCTTCGTGCCGCTCGCCAAACGTAAATGAGCACCGCGCCATTTCCTTCAATCTAAAGCCCACAGGATGCCCATGTCTGCCCATATTTCCAATGTCCGCCCCAAACACGACAAAGTACTGGTCGATATCGTTGACTACGTCACCAAGTACAGAATCTCTTCCAGACTCGCCTATGACACAGCGCGCAACTGCCTGATCGATACCTTGGGCTGTGGGCTGGAAGCACTCGAGTACCCGGCCTGCAAGAAACTGATGGGCCCCATCATTCCCGGCACCGTGGTACCGAACGGCGCCAAAGTCCCAGGCACACAATTCCAGCTCGATCCGGTACAAGCCGCATTCAACATCGGCATGATGATTCGCTGGCTGGATTTCAATGACACCTGGCTGGCCGCGGAATGGGGACATCCGTCCGACAACCTCGGCGGCATCCTCGCGACCGCCGACTGGCTGTCACGCGAAGCAGTGGCCGCCGGCAAGAAGCCACTGACGATGAAGGCTGTGCTGACCGGCATGATCAAGGCGCATGAAATCCAGGGCTGCATCGCGCTGGAGAATTCCTTCAACAAGGTGGGACTGGACCACGTCGTGCTGGTCAAGGTCGCCTCGACCGCTGTCATTTCCAGATTGCTGGGGCTTAGCCCCGACGAAACCCTTAACGCTGTATCGCTGGCCTGGGTAGACGGCCAAAGCCTGCGCACCTACCGGCACGCACCCAACACAGGCAGCCGTAAAAGCTGGGCG
>JBEBUE010000249.1:0-5002 GCA_040393485.1 Herminiimonas sp. | reverse complement strand
ATAAGTGAAAACGTAGAAATTTTGAAAACATTTAAATATGTGAACGATCATTCTTATTTTTGAAAAAAACTCTATTTTGTCGTTGTATTTAAGTCGTTAATTAATAGGATTTTTCTGCGTGGAAACAAAAAATGAATGCAGATGTTGCGCGTTGGAATATTTTTAAAAGAAGATGCGATCATCGACGGGCGGGGTTTTTGGGGTGGGAGACCAGGCTGTTTAGCCCTGTCGGGGAAGGCTGGGAAGGCCGGTATGACTGGTGATGTATGCCGTGGCTCGTTATGTGTGCCGACGATATTTTTGCCGGATGATGAGAGCGCTGCTGCAGGGGGTAGGTGTTGAACGAGATCGTGCGAATAACGCATGCATGCGATACCTTGGATGGGTCGGCTTGTGCGTTTCAAACGGCTATCGGAAGGCCTTGTATTCGACCTGATTTTGATGTGGCGCAAATTCACTTACAGTCCGCACGCGCACAATGCATAGCAAATGGCATATGCGGTTCATATGAGTTGCGGTATGTGTAGCGCCCGTATGCTATGCAAGAATCGTGTACCCGGTTGTGGGACAGGATGCAATGTAGTTCATTTATGGAGAAGAGGATGAAAGCTTGGAAGCCCGCTTTGGTATTACTGTTCGCAGGATGGTCGAGCCAGGTTCTGGCTGCGGATTGTTCCGTTGAAATTGCTGGCAATGACGCCTTGCAGTTTGATAAGGCCAGTATTTCAGTGCCGCAAAGCTGCAAACAATTTACTGTCAAACTTAAGCACAGTGGCAAGATGGCCAAGAACATCATGGGTCACAATTGGGTATTAACCAAAACAGCTGATATGCAGGGCGTGGCCAGCGACGGTA
Source organism: Herminiimonas sp. (assembly GCA_040393485.1). Classification (GTDB taxonomy): domain Bacteria; phylum Pseudomonadota; class Gammaproteobacteria; order Burkholderiales; family Burkholderiaceae_D; genus Oxalicibacterium. Next base: position 4,147 of record JBEBUE010000249.1, on the reverse strand, counting down.
TCGCGGCGGGACTGGACAAGAGTTATGTGAAGGCGGGTGACACACGTGTCATCGCACATACTAAAGTGATTGGTGGCGGCGAGAGCGATACGATCAGCTTCGCACCATCCAAGCTTAAAGCAGGTGAGGCCTACTCCTATTTCTGTTCCTTCCCTGGTCATTCGGGCATCATGAAGGGCACATTGCAGTTGACGAAGTAAGCCAGTCATTAAATGTCGCTGACGAATACAGTATTTGTCAGCGACAGGTCACTGCGCTTTTTTCAAGAGCAAGATTACTGGGTAAAAGTTAAGTCAGCCGGTATGCTGTTCGGGCTGCGCGACATTTGGTAGCTATACCAGAGACTCTGGGCAATTCTTTGTGCTGATGCATACGCACGTTCTCCCATGGCCTGATTCGGCTGTTCTTTCGTGGTTTCCATAAATAAAGCCAGCCAGCGCTGGAAGAGCGCTTCGTCCAGATGTGGCAAGGCGATATGTTTTTGCATGGGTGTGCCACTGTAACGTCCTGTACCACGCAAGATGGATGACCAGAAATCAACCAGCTTGCCTAAGTGATGATCCCAATCATCAACCAACTCATTAAAGATGGGGCCGAGCACCGGATCAAGCCGGACTTTGGCATAAAAGGCATGTACCAGTGTGGCGACTTCTTCGTCAGTGCATAAGTCTTCTGCAGGCACTTTATTCTCCAGATGGGTGATGGCTAGTGAGCCGTATTTGTATGATAGACCGCGAGCTCTATTAACGCGCAGTCGGATGTCGCCTGAATTGATCTGGCGCAAATTTTTATGCCTGGCCCGCAGCTTTGAATATGTCCTGCATCCAATCTGTAAACACGCGTATGCGTGCGGAAAGCTGGCGGTTTTGTGGATAGAGCACGGAGAGTGGCATCCGCGGAGGTGGCGTTTCGGGCAGGATCAAGTGCAGGCGGCCATCCTGTAATTCCTGCTCTATGTGATAACGCGGCATCTGGACGATGCCTATGCCGGCGATGGCGCAACCGGAGTAGACCTTGGTACCCGTAACGGAAATGGCAGTGGGCAGCACGATGGATTGCATGCGACCGTCGACCATGAATTCCAGCGGGAAGGGTTTACCGCTGGCGCTGGAGATGTAGTTAACCGCTTTGTGTCGTGCCAGGTCTTCGATGCTGCGCGGTTGACCATAGCGCGCCAGGTAAGCGGGGCTGGCACAAGTTACTTGTTCCAGCATGGCGACGCGACGCGCAATCAGCGATGAATCCTGTGGCGTGCCACCGCGCAGTACGCAATCTATGCCTTCACGTACCAGGTCGACCAGGCGATCACTTTCATCCATATGCAGTTCCAAGTCGGGATAACGCGCAAAGAAAGCGGGCAGGGTCGGTACCAGGAAGTGGGCGGCGACGGTACCTTGTACGCCGATACGGAGCAAGCCTTTGGGGACGGTATTGCGAAATGCACCGTCTGCTTCTTCGATGTCGGTCAACAGGCGCACACAACGCGTGTAATACGCATCGCCATCCAGCGTCGGCGTTACCAGGCGCGTGGTGCGATTCAGCAGGCGCGAGCCTAGGCGTTCTTCCAGCCGTGTCATGGCATTGGTGACGGTGGCACGTGGCAATTGCAAGTCTTCTGCAGCCTTGGTGAAGCTGCGTCGCTCCATGATGCGCACGAAGATTTGCATTTCCTGGAATCTATCCATGATTTGCGGCCTTATTGTTAGTAAATATCGAATAATGATATCGATTTTATCTTGATTATCTTTTGTTTTGTTTATTGCACACTCGCTTCACACTAACTCAGTAAGGAAGAAGAGCATGAGCAAGCAAGCAAAAAAAGTAGCCATCGTTACCGGCGCATCGCGCGGCATAGGGGCGGCGATTGCAGAACGCCTGGCTAATGACGGTTTTGCAGTTGTCATTAACTACGCAAGCAGCGTAGGTGACGCGGATACCTTGGTCGCTAAATTACAGGCTGCACAGCATGAGGCGATCGCGGTAAAAGCAGACGTCGCCAATTCTGCAGAGGTGCGTCGGCTATTTGATGAAACAGAACAGAAGCTGGGCAAGGTCGATGTGCTGATCAATAACGCCGGAATTTTGCAGATGGCGGCGTTGGTCGATACGAGTGATGAACTGTTTGAGCGTACATTCAGTATTAATGTGCGCGGCACTTTCAATACTTTGCGTGAAGCGGCGACGCGTTTGAACGATGGTGGTCGTGTCGTGAATTTTTCCAGCACGACAGTGGCGATGAGCTTGCCTAACTATTCGGCCTATACCGGTAGCAAGGCAGCGGTCGAAGTGTTGACACCTATCTTCGCTAAGGAAATGCGGGGCCGTAATATCACGGTCAATGCCGTGGCACCAGGCCCCGTTGCGACGGATCTTTTCTTCCATGGAAAAACCGAAGCACAGATACAGCAGCTTGCAAATATGCCACCGCTGCAAAGGCTGGGGCAGCCGGATGATATCGCTGCGGCTGTATCCTTCTTGGTGGGGGCGGATGGTGGCTGGATTAATGGTCAGGTCTTGCGCGCCAATGGCGGTCTTGCCTGATTCAGCGATATTTAGCGATATTCAGGGATATATAACCAGGTTTGCCAATTATTGTTAGCGGCAGCATCGTCGTTCCAGGCGGCGATGCTGTACTTCCTAAGCCGGTACCGGCTCGTAACCGCGCGCACCGAGAAAATTAATTTCGGTTTTGCCTGCGTTGCGCAGATGATTGATCGCCGCGCGTACCAATGGATGATCGAATTCATCCGCGATATTCAGCGGCTTGTGCCTGCGTTCCATACCGATGAAATGCGCTTCGTGCGGCGTGTCTATATAGCTGCGAGCAATCAACTGCAGCTGCTCATCGCTAAAAGAAAATATGTCATATTCATAGTGCCAATCGTGCATGCCTTGTGCATCCGGTTCACTGGCGTCGATATGATGGGTGGTCTCTATTTTCATGCTGCCTTAACCTGTAAACGATGAGCGAAAAAGGATAAGTAAAAAAGAATAAGTGAAAAATTCAGCATATCTCATTCAGTAATACGTATAAATTTGATGTGGCGCAAATGGTCGCAAGTTCATGGCGCGATAATGTCCGTCATCTTGTAGCGCGGTTGACAAGCGCATACGGAAAAGAACTGACCCGGCTTTTACGTCCTCATCTGATCCTGTTTATCGTGACAGACAAGGCGTAAGCTGCGATTTACCCCATCGAATGATGTAATGAATGCGTATCGTCACACAAGTCTGTGACTATGCGTAATAATGCAAGGCACTATGCATACCACCTCAGCCGCTTTACTGCGATTGCGATCCGGTACCGGATACGCGATCGGGAGTTTGCTGCAAGTATTTGCATCCTTGCTTTGGTTACCTCAAGCGGGCTTGCTGGCCTATTCCGTGCAGAAGCTGGCTGATGGTGCTGGTCTTTCTTCAATTTATCTTCCTGCGGTCCTGATTTTCATTCTGGGTGTATTGCGCGCGGTATGTGATGCCGCCGGCGTGCGCCGTATATTCAAAAGCGCACGCGCAGGTTTATCACGGGTACGTGAGCAGGTAGCGCAGTCGCTTGCCTCGGGCTCACCGCTGGATGCGCACAGACCAGCTTCCGGTCTCGCCGCCAGCGTGATGGCGGAGCAGGCTGAAGCAATCGTCCCTTATCTGACTCGCTATCGTCCGGCGCGATTGCGTGCCACGGTCATACCACTTGCGATCCTGCTGGCGGTGGCTCCCTTGTCCTGGATTGCGGCCCTGATCTTGTTGGTGGCCGCACCGCTGATTCCTATGTTCATGGCCCTGGTCGGGTGGCGCGCCAAGGCGGCCAGCGAAGCGCAAATGGTGGAAATGGGCGGTATGAACGCCTTTCTGCTGGATCGTTTGCGTGGGCTGGCAACCTTGCGGACACTGGATGCGGTCGATGCTACTGCAATCCGCTTACGTGACTCTGCACAGGCATTGCGACAACGCACGATGGCAGTGTTGCGCATCGCCTTCCTGTCATCAGCCGTACTTGAATTATTTTCTGCGTTAGGGGTAGCAATGGTGGCGGTGTATGTCGGCTTCCATTTGCTGGGTCAGCTTGAATTTGGCGCATGGGGTACACGACTGACCCTGGGACAGGGCTTATTCATCCTGTTACTGGCGCCTGCATTTTTTGAACCTT
>JBEBUE010000248.1:0-5033 GCA_040393485.1 Herminiimonas sp. | reverse complement strand
AGCGGGTTTCCTTGGTGGCCTGGCGGGTTTTGCAGTGATTAGCTGGTTCGCACTGAAGTCTTTGCAATCGCTGCGCGGTTTGATCAATCATCCGAGCTGGCGTTTTGCCGTCACTGCCTTGCAGCGGCGTCCGGGTGCGACGGTGGTGCAAGTCGTGGCATTGGCTTTGGGTTTGATGGCCTTGCTGTTGCTGACGGTGATACGTGGTGATCTGGTTGCGGCCTGGCGCAATGCAACGCCGCCAGATGCGCCGAATCGTTTTGTGATTAATATCCAGCCTGAACAGAAAGCGCAGATAGAAGTGCGTCTGGCGCAAAACGATATCACCGGCAATGATCTTTATCCGATGATACGCGGTCGTTTGCTGGCTATTAACGGCAAGGAAATTACAGGTGAAACCTTTATAGAGGATCGCGCCAAGCGCCTGGTTGACCGGGAGTTTAATTTGTCGACTACGCTGAAAATCCCGGAGCAAAATGAAATCACGGCGGGACGCTGGTACGACAACAGCAAACCGGAAGCCTCCGTCGAAGCTGGCTTGGCCAAGACCCTGAACCTGAAGCTGGGTGATCGTCTGAAATTTGCTGTCGCCGGCGAAACTGTCGAGGTACCGATTACCAGCTTGCGCAAGCTGGAGTGGGGTTCGATGCGGGTGAATTTCTTTGTCATCATCAATCCGGCCGCGATGAAAGATATGCCGCAGACATGGATCACCGCCTTCCATTTGCCACAGACGAATACAGGGCTGGAAAACCAATTGACACGCGATTTTCCTAACCTGACTGTGGTGGATATCGGCAGCATGCTGAAGCAGGTGCAGGACGTGATAGACCAGGTGGTGACAGCTGTTGAATTCCTGTTCCTGTTCACACTGGCATCCGGCATGCTGGTCTTGTATGCGGCTCTGGCCAGTTCACAGGATCAGCGTACGCGTGAAGCTGGTTTGTTGCGGGCGCTGGGTGCGACCCGCAAGCAGTTGTCGCAATCGCAATGGATCGAGTTTGCACTGGTCGGCGGTCTGGCTGGTTTGCTGGCGGCAACAGGTGCTACGGCAGTAGGCTGGAGCCTGGCGCACTTTGTCTTTGATTTTGAATGGATATTCAGTCCGGTCGTATGGCTGGCAGGTCTGGGTATCGGTGCTGCGTGCGCGTTTATCGGTGGCTGGGTGGGCTTGCGCCATGTACTCAAGCAACCGCCTTTGCAGACCCTGCGGGAAGCCTGATTTTGGTTGGGCATGATGCCGTATCGAATAGCGATGCGGTATCATGCAGGCTATGACTACTGAACAAGAAACTCAGCCTGCAACTATCTATGAAATGATAGGCGGCGACGCCAAAGTACGCGAACTGGTAGACCGGTTTTATGACTTGATGGACCTGGAGCCTGCGTATGCTGGCATACGCAAGATGCACCCGACCACACTGGAAGGTTCGCGCGACAAACTTTACTGGTTCCTGTCCGGCTGGACCGGCGGTCCGAATCTATTTGTCGAGCGTTTTGGCCATCCGCGCTTGCGTGCCCGGCATCTGCCTTATGCCATTGCTACCGATGAGCGTGACCAGTGGCTGCGTTGCATGGAAACTGCGATGCAGGATGTCGGCATCGAAGAACGTATTCAAAAACGTTTGCGGCAAGCGTTTTATGACACTGCTGACTGGATGCGTAATACGCACGGATAAGCATTCTGTAGTATTCCCTGGCATCACCTCTGAATAAAGTTCAACCATGACTCAACTGCATTTCATCATCCTGGCAGTGCTTGCTGCAGTCATCATCGTGCTGCAGGTGGTGGTCTTGCTGCGCGCGCGCGGGACCGATATCACACCGCAATTAACGCAATTGCAGAATGAGCTTAAAGCGCATCAGCAGCAAGGGGCTGAACGCATAGAGCGCGAACTGCGCGAGCAAGTGCAATCGACCGCACAATCGACTCGGCAGGAATTGGGTAATAACTTCACGCAATTTCAGCAAGCACTGGCGACCCAGCTGACCAGCGTCGCCACGCTGCAAAACAATCAGATTGATTCCTTTGCACAGCAATTGGCCAAGCTGAATGAAGCGAATGCCCAGCAACTGGAAGCGATGCGCCTGGCAATTGGCGCACAGGCGCAAGCCGGACGCGAAGAGCAGGCGACTGCATTGAAGAATTTTGGTGACACGCTGAATCAAACCTTGAGTACGCTGACCGAATCGAACGCGCAACGGATGGCAGAAGTGCGCGCCACGCTGGAAGCCAAGATTAAGGACTTGCAAACTGATAACGGCACGCGCCTGGAGGAGATGCGCAAGACCGTCGATGAGAAACTACACGCGACGCTGGAACAGCGCCTGGGTGAATCCTTCAAACTGGTTTCGGATCGCCTGGAGAAAGTTCATCAGGGTCTGGGCGAGATGCAGCAACTGGCAATCGGTGTAGGCGATCTCAAGCGCGTGCTGACCAATGTCAAAACCCGTGGTACCTGGGGTGAAGTACAGCTGGAAATGCTGCTGGAACAGGTGTTGACACCGGACCAATACGCGAAGAACGTGGAAACCGTTCCGCGTTCTGGTGAGCGTGTCGAGTTTGCGATCAAGTTGCCAGGTACAGACGATGGGCAGACACCGATCTGGATGCCGATCGATGCCAAATTCCCGAAAGAGCAATATGAGCGGCTGGCGGAAGCGGCTGATCGCGCCGATGCAGATGGCGTATTACTGGCAGGACGCGAACTGGAACGGGTAGTGCGGTTTGAAGCGAAGAAAATCGCCGAGAAGTATTTGTCGCCGCCATTAACCACAGACTTTGCAATCCTGTTCCTGCCGACTGAAGGTTTGTACGCAGAAGTCATGCGTCGTCCTGGCTTGGCCGATGACCTGCAACGCACCCATCGCATCAGCATAGCCGGACCATCGACATTGTCGGCTTTGTTGAATAGCCTTCAGATGGGCTTCCGTACGCTGGCACTGGAAAAACGTTCGTCCGAAGTGTGGCAAGTGCTGGGTGCAGTCAAAACTGAATTCGGCAAATTTGGTGATGTACTGGCAGCGACCAAAACCACGCTGGAACGTGCCGCAAAGAATATCGAACAGGCTGAAACACGCAGCCGTCAGATGACGCGCAAACTTAAATCGGTCGAAGCCTTGCCGAGTGAGGCTGCACAGCAATTGCTAGGGGTAGACCTGCCTTTGGGCGATCTGCTGGACGACAAGGAGTAGCGAGCGCATTGCAATGACTTGGCAAATTCGTTGCTCGTCTGCAGCCTTTTTTAAATCATGATAAATTGTCGATATCTGATGTGATGTATGTGCTGACGTATCTGCGCAAACATCGCATCAGTTTAACGTTCTCGGGGCGGGGTGCGATTCCCCACCGGCGGTAATTACGTTTAGGCGTATAGCCCGCGAGCGCTTGCTGGAGTTCCCTGTCTGCTTTCTGCAGACAACTTCAACAAGGTCAGCAGACTCGGTGTGATCCCGAGGCCGACGGTCATAGTCCGGATGATAGAGAACGGAATGACTTTACACGCACGGTAACGTGCGCTTTGCCATTCCTGTACGCCCTGCATTTTATTTGCAAACAGGAGCTTCACATGCCACAAACGCAACAACCGATAGATATCAAATCTAAATCCGCAGTACGTCGTGTCGCCTTTATTCAAGCCAGCTGGCATAAAGAAATCGTTGATCAATGCCGCATCGCATTCATCGCTGAAATGGCAGAGCGCGGCTACACCGAAGACAGCATCGATTTCTTTGAAGTCGCTGGTGCATTTGAAATCCCGCTGCATGCCAAAGTATTGGCCAAGAGTGGTCGTTACGCCGCTGTGGTCGGCACTGGCCTGGTGGTCGATGGTGGTGTCTATCGCCATGAATTCGTATCGCAGGCAGTCATCAGTGGCCTGATGCAGGTGCAATTGGAAACCGAAGTGCCGGTCATCTCGGCAGTGCTGACGCCGCATCATTTCCACTCGCACGATGAGCATCAAAACTTCTTCTTCCAGCACTTCCTGGTGAAGGGTAAGGAAGCAGCACATGCTTGTGCGGATACGATCGCGCGCTTGCAGAAGATCGAGGCGCTGACGCAGGAGCGGATTGCTGCTTGATGTAGGTTTTTCTCCCAGGGTTGTTTAGGAGAGTTGGAAATAGAAATGCCGCTTGGGTTTCTAAGCGGCATTTTTTATTGGTGGTTTGGTTTCGTCTTGATGTTGCTGGTTCGGGTTTTTCTCTACGAAGAAAGAACAGCATCAATAACATCAACACGAAACCAGACCTGCAATAAAAAAGGGAGCCGAAGCTCCCTTTTTACGTATTACCGTTTGGTTTCCATCTGGATCAACGGTTCCGTTGATTGCGGTGGAGGCGGTTTGCGTTCACGCGGTACGCGTGGTGGCGCTACATATTTGGCAGCTTCTTCCTGAGCAGCGCGCAGCTTTTCAGGGTTGGTGGAAGCCAGTACCAAGCCCGCAGCTTGCAGGACTGCTGCCAGGTTGTCTGTCGACAGCGCTGGTGCTGCTGCGGCCGGTGCTGGAACTGGAGCAGCAGGTGCTTCAACTGGCGCAGGTGCAACGATCGGTGCCGCAGCAACTGGGACTGGAGCAGGTTCGCTTACTACTGGAGTAACTTCAACTGCTGGCGCAACCGGTGCAGCTTCCGCTACAACTTCTGCAACCACTGTTTCTGCCACTGGTGCCGCTACCACTGCCGGAGCAGCTTCAACGACTGGTGCCGGTGCTGGAGCAGGGACAAATACGACTGCCGGAACAGCAACTTCACCTTCAACTTTGGCCACTTCTTGCGGTACCAGCGGAGCAGCGATGGCTGCGGTGAGGGCGCTGACTGGTGCTTCAGTTGCGACAGCTTCGTTGACTACAGCAGGAGCAGCTTGCTGTACCTGAACTTGCGGTGCAGCAGCGTTTTGTCCGGCGTCGTCTTGTGCTTCTTGCGATGTGCTTACGCCATCTTCGCTGCTTTCGTTTTCAGTACCTGCTTCGGTATTGTCACGATCACGACGATTGCGGTTACGACCACCGCGACGGCGGCGGCGGCGTGGCTGC
>JBEBUE010000247.1:0-5054 GCA_040393485.1 Herminiimonas sp. | reverse complement strand
CAACCCTCACCCCCCACCAAACCACACCCACCACCCACCACTCCATCATCAATTGAGGACGGCCTCGACACTATAGGGAGTAGCGCTATGTCTTGGACCATTCTGATTATTGCGGGTTTGTTTGAAATTGGCTGGGCGATCGGCCTGAAATACACCGAGGGCTTTACCCGGCTCTGGCCTACCGTTGGTACGGTACTGGCGATGGTGATCAGTGTCGCTTTGCTGGGAGTGGCGATGAAAACGCTGCCGGTTGGGACTGCTTATGCGGTCTGGACTGGCATCGGTACCGTTGGTACGGTGATTCTCGGCATGATCTTGCTGGGTGATGCGGTTACGGTGGTGCGCATACTGTGCATCATGTTGATCGTCTCCGGCATCGCCGGTCTGAAGTATTTCAGCTAAGGGCTGACGCGGTAATAAAAAACGGAGCCCGAGGCTCCGTTTTTTATTTGTCTTTCTTTTTGCTCTTCTTTTTCTTCTTCGACGCTTTCTTTTCTTTCGGCGCCAGCATGGTGCCGCGGCAGCTTTCAGCGCCACAACGACATTCGTACGCTTTCTTCAATGCCTTGGTGTGGCGGTCTTCAACGATCAGGCCGTAGTCGTAGTTGAATTCTTCACCGCGTTTGATATCGCGCAAAGTATAGATAAAGACGCGCCCTTTTTCTTCGCGTGCTTCACAGTTTGGTTCGCAAGCATGGTTGATCCATCGTGCATCGCTGCCGTCTGCACCACCATCGATCATTTTTCCGCTTTCGAGGCTGAAGAAAAAGGTGTGGTACGGATTTTCCGGGTCGGTGCCGTGACGCTTGAGCGCTTCCTTGTCGCTGATGCGTTCACCTTCATATTCCAGCAGCAAGGAATCAGCCTTGATATTGCGTGTCGCGAAAACGCCGCGGCCGTGTACCGGTGAATTTCTGACGAGGAATGCAGGTTTGTCTGATGATGCCGCAGTTGGGGTCTTGCTCGATTTGGTCATGTTGAATCTAAAGGGATGAGTTTTTCAGGCTTGCTTGAGTCCGACAACAATCTGCAAGAAGCGTTCCACTTGCTACGCGCGCTATTGTCTATCAATACGCGTGTAAGAACAATTGAGCGGATCGCTTTATCGCAAGATTCGTGCGGATACGCGACAGAGTGCATGCACGTCCGCTACCGCGTGTAGTGTAAAAACATTAGGATGACAGGCGTATGACAGGACGCTTACGAGGGCATGTGAACCAATGACAGCGAAATGACGGGAAGATGGCTGCACGCCTTGTGCGCGCAGCCTGCTGTGGCGCGTTTATCAGAGTGATCAGAATCATCAGAACTATCAGAATTCTTCCCAGTCATCACTGCCGTGATTGGTAGCGGCCGCCTTTTTTGGCGGGGCGCTGCTGCTCTTTACCGGCAGCGCCTGCCGGATGGGCTTGCTTTCAATTTGCGCTTGCGGCTGTGGCGTGTAGTGAGGTGCATTATTCATCGCGCTCTGTCCACCACCACTCAGCTTGAAGGTGCCGACTACCTGTGACAAACCATCTGCCTGTTGCTGCAAGGAGGCAGCGGCGGCAGCTGCTTGCTCGACCAGCGCGGCATTTTGCTGCGTCATTTCATCCATTTGCGTAATGGCCTGGTTGATTTGCTCAATGCCGGAAGTCTGTTCCTGGCTGGCTGCCGTGATCTCGGCCATGATGTCAGTCACACGCCTGACACTGCTGACGATCTCGTCCATGGTGGCACCGGCCTGGCTCACTTGCTTGCTACCCGCTTCCACTTTATCGACTGAATCACCGATCAAGGTCTTGATCTCCTTCGCCGCGGCGGCTGAACGTTGTGCCAGGTTGCGCACTTCGGCCGCAACTACCGCAAAGCCACGCCCCTGTTCACCCGCGCGTGCGGCTTCGACTGCAGCGTTCAGCGCCAGGATATTGGTTTGGAACGCGATGCCGTCGATGACACCGATGATATCGACGATTTTACGCGAGCTATCCTGGATGGAGCCCATGGTCTGTACGACCTCGGCCACGACGATGCCACCTTTGACCGCGACTTCAGATGCAGACGCCGCCAGCTGATTGGCCTGGCGCGCATTGTCGGCATTCTGCCGTACGGTTGAAGTCAGCTCTTCCATTGAACTCGCGGTTTCTTCCAGCGAACCGGCTTGTGCTTCGGTACGGCTGGAGAGGTCAGCATTGCCGGACGCAATCTCACCGGATGCGAGTGTGATGGTTTCTGTACCGTGTCTTACCGCGCTGACGGTTTGTGACAGGCTATCATTCATATCCTTGATGGCCTGCAGCAGTTGTCCGGTTTCATTGCCGGAACGCACCTGAATTTGTTGCGTCAGGTCACCTGCGGCCACGCTGCGCGCGACGCCGACTGCTTCGCGCAATGGGCGCACGATCAGGCGCAGCAGCCAGAACGTCATGAAGGCTGCCAGCAGCACGCCGGAGATAATCGCGACGATGGAAATACTCCGCACAAATGTGAAGCGTGTTTGCGACGCTTCGAACTCGTGCTTGGCTTCCTGCAACTGGATATCGATCAGGGCCGAGACATCATTACGCACCGGCGTGATTAAACCTTCCATGGTTTCGTTGACGATTTCGGTGACACGCAGGACGTTGCCACCACGTGACGCCGCGATAGCAGGGCTCAGTGCCTTATCAACAAATTTTTTATAATCGACGCGGAATTTTTCGGTGAGCACTTTTTCATCGGCGGTGGCCTGGGTCAGGGCATAGGTGGCGAAAGTGCTTTCTATCTTCTTGGCGCGCTTTTCGATTGCATCCATCTTGGGCAGGACCAGATTCGGATCACCATAAATGGATGTCGCAAGGTCCAGCTGATTGATGGTCAGCAGGGTGATGACGGTATTCAATTCACCTAACGCTACTGTCCGGTCTTCGTACACGCTTTTCAGCGCATTGTTGGTGGTGGATAAGGAGGCCAGGCCCAGGATGCCGGTACCAACCAGCAGGATGGAGAGTATGCCCATGACAGACAGCAACAGGGATTTGATCGTTAGATTCTTCAACATGGCGTTCTCAGACAAGTAATGTGTGACAGCAGTGGCGGCAAGATCGCTGATAGACGTGCAAAGGCGCACGCCCATCCTTACGGACGGACAAGGATTGGCGGCAGGCTGGGCTTAGGCTGGATTCAGGCCGCGTGTTGCTGGATCAGGCCCATCTCATTGCTCGACATCAGGCGGTCGATATCCACCAGGATCAGCATGCGTTCATCGACGGTGCCGAGGCCGACCAGATAATTGGTATCGACGGCACCACCTATTTCCGGGGCTGGCTTGATTTGCTCCGGTGTCAGCGTGATCACGTCGGACACGCTGTCGACCACCATACCAACCACACGACCATTGATATTGAGGATGACAACAACCGTGAACTGGTCATAGGTCGGGGTGCCGAGATTGAACTTGATGCGCATATCGATGATGGGCACGATGATGCCGCGCAGGTTGACTACGCCCTTGATGAACTCGGGGGCATTGGCAATTTGCGTGACGGCGTCGTAGCCGCGCAGTTCTTGCACTTTTTGGATGGAAACGCCGTACTCTTCCTTGCCCAGCGTGAACGCCAGGTATTCGAGTGATTCGCCATGACTGGGAATGGCGGATTGCGTGCTAAGTGTGGCCATGTGCACCCTCCTTGCGGTCTCTGTTAAGCGTTCTGTGAACGTCTAGTTTTAACGTCGATTTTTTAATGGATGTAGAGCGATTGCCACAAGACCATACTAGCTGCAGCAGCCTTGCACACCCACCATAAACAATTAGTTTCCATGCGTCAACAAGGCGGGAGGCCAGATCTGGCGCGGGAGTCGCTACAGCGCATCGCGCATTGATGGCTGGCAGCGGGCGCTGTCAGAGGAGGAAGTCGGCGTGCCGGGCGCGAATATCGGGAGTTTGTCGGCGCGGGGCAGGAAGGCAAAAGATTGTTAAATAAACCGGGGTTGAGACCGAATTGCTTATCTGGCACGGTCGATAGCATCATGGTCGCATGGCATAGCTGGAGTAAAATAGCGCGCTGCCGACCGACACGACCCTGGCGGCAGCACAGTTTTTTACAGGGCCTGGCTGGAAACTAGCATGTTGCGATTGACCGACGTTCAACTCCCACTCGACCATCAAGAAGAAGATCTCAAAGCCGCGATCCTCGCGCGGCTGGGTATTGCTGCAGATGATTTGATTAGCTACACGATATTTCGTCGCGGCTATGACGCGCGTAAAAAGAGCGCAATTACACTCGTCTACACATTGGATGTTGAAGTAAAGAATGAAGCCAAGGTGCAAAAACGCCTGGCTGGCAATCGCCATGTCGGCTTGACCCCGGACACTAGCTACCATTTCGTGGCGCAGGCACCCGCAGGTCTGAAAACGCGCCCGGTCGTTATCGGCACGGGGCCTTGCGGTATTTTTGCCGGCCTGATCCTGGCGCAGATGGGCTTCAACCCTATCATCCTGGAGCGCGGTAAAGCCGTGCGCGAACGTACCAAAGACACCTTCGGCCTGTGGCGCAAGCGCGAATTGCATCCGGAATCAAACGTGCAGTTTGGCGAAGGCGGTGCCGGTACCTTCTCGGACGGCAAGCTGTGGAGCCAGGTCAAGGATCCCAAGCATTACGGCCGCAAGGTGTTGACCGAGTTCGTCAAAGCCGATGCGCCGGAAGAAATCATGTACGTCAGCAAGCCGCACATCGGCACCTTCCGCCTGGTGAAGATGGTGGAATTGATGCGCGAAACGATTGTGCAACTGGGCGGTGAATTCCGTTTCGAGAGCAAGGTCGATGACATCGAGATAGCAGACGGCAAGGTCACGGGACTCCAGCTGGCGGACGGCTCGCACATCGCCACCGATCACGTCGTACTCGCGATCGGTCACAGCGCGCGCGACACCTTCCAGATGCTGCATGCACGCGGCATTTACCTTGAGCCGAAACCGTTTTCTATCGGCTTCCGTATCGAACATCCGCAATCGCTGATCGACGCCTGTCGTTTGGGCCCGAACGCCGGCCATCCGGTATTGGGTGCCGCCGATTACAAACTTGTTTATCACGCCA
>JBEBUE010000246.1:0-5065 GCA_040393485.1 Herminiimonas sp. | reverse complement strand
AAGAGGAGCGCAATCGCCGCATCCTGTCCCTGTTCCAGCTCGACTTCGTCGATCCTGCCGTGGTGCGTGCGGATGTCGCTGGTCGTCCTGTGTATATGGCTTGCGCCATGAATGCGGAAGAGTTGTTGCGCATCAAGCCGCAGAATCTGTTACTGAATTTGCCGCTGGCATCGATCTCCTGATTTAGTCCGACCGGATATATGAGTGCATCCAGTAACTTACCGCTAGCAGATAGTACGCCACGTAATCGCTATGACCGCATGGAGTGGGCTGGAGCCTTCGGTGACCTCGGCACGCTGATTCCTTTCATCGCCGCCTATATCGGTGTGCTGAAGATGCACCCTTTCGGCGTGCTGTTTGCGTTCGGCATTTGCATGCTGGTGTGTGGCCTGTATTACAAAACGCCATTCCCGGTGCAGCCGATGAAGGCGATAGGCGCGGTTGCCGCTTTGCAGGCGGTGCAGACCGCAGTGGTGACGCCGGCCGCGGTGTATAGCGCAGCCCTGGTGACGGGCGTAGTCTGGCTGTTGCTCGGCGCGACGGGGTTGGTCTCGCGTGTGGCGCGGCTGGTGCCGCCACCGGTTGTCATCGGTATCGTGTTCGGTCTGGGCTTTGGCTTCATGCTGCAAGGCGTGACGATGATGCAGACTGACTGGCTCATTGCGGCAATAGGTGGCAGCGCTACCTTGCTGTTGATGGGCAATAAAAAGATACCTGCCATGTTTGTCTTGCTGCTCTTCGGTGCGGGCGTAGGTGTCGTACAGAATCCGGAATTGCTGGCTGCGCTGGCACAAAGCAATATCGGTTTTCAATTGCCGACATTTGCCTTGGCTGATTTGTCATGGAATCAATTCTTTGTAGGTGCAGTTTTGCTTGCACTACCGCAAATACCTTTGACTCTGGGCAATGCAATAATCGCCATCAAGGAAGAAAACAACCGCTTGTTTCCACACCGGCCGGTGACAGAGCGTAGCGTATCGATCTCGACTGGTTTCATGAATTTGTTCAGCGCATCGATTGGCGGTGTGCCGATGTGCCATGGTGCTGGTGGAATGGCCGGACATATTGCCTTCGGCGCGCGCACCGGCGGTGCGGTAGTCATCCTGGGTCTGGTGCTGCTGGTGCTGGCATTTTTCTTCAGTGATTCAGTCGAAGTGTTATTCAAACTGTTTCCGACGGCGGTGCTGGGCGTCATTCTGTTTCTTACGGGGGCGCAATTGGCATTGGGTAGCAGTGTCTTCCCGGCAGACCGCAGTGCGCGTGTTGTGGTGCTACTGACCGCTGCCTTGTGTATGTGGAATGTTGGTGCCGGTTTCGTGGTCGGGGTTCTTTTGTATCATCTGCAGCAGCACGGTCGTATGCAGTTGTAAACAATCTGCGCGAACCTTTGTCGCGTACCCAGGTCTACCGTCGTTCTTGCCTGAACGAATAAGGCATTGCTGCGACTCGTCAGCAAATGCCTGCTGCATATCCATGAATACAGTAATACAGCGCCGCTGGCAGCTCGATGCCTTGCGCGGCTTGATGTTGGTCATGATGTTTTCCACCCACCTGCCGACCCGCTTCAGTATTGGATTTGGACAGACGCTGGGTTATGTATCGGCGGCGGAAGGCTTTGTCCTGCTGTCAGCTTTCATGGCGGGCATGGTCTACACCAGCAAGGCTTTGAAGGAAGGGGTAGATGCGATGCGCCGGGCGTTCTTTAAGCGCGCGATGACGGTCTATGCCTGTCACATCGCTTGCCTGCTTCTATTGTTCACGCTGATTGCCGCATTGGGATTGAAATTCGATCAGCCCGGTTTAAAAAACCTGATTGGCTACTATCTGGAAAATCCGCTGAGCGGTTTGCTGGGCGGCATGTTACTGATCTATAACCCGCCCTTGCTGGATATCCTGCCGCTATATGTCATGTTGCTGCTGATCAGCCCATGGATACTTGCGCATGGCATGCAGCATGGCTGGCGCGGCATCTTTATCGTGAGCACGGCTTTGTGGCTGGCGGCACAATTTGGCTTGTCGTCTTTCCTCTACCAAATATTGGTTGCGGTGACCGGTTTGCCTATCCCCTTTCGCGAGACAGGATCTTTCGAAACGTTTGCCTGGCAGTTGTTGTGGGTATTTGGTTTGTGGCTGGGATCACTGGATGCGAGAGGTGTACTGCAGCAACGCAAAGCATTTTCACCGCGCTTGGTAGGGACTGCGCTTGCTTTGGCATTGATGTTCTTTGTCTGGCGTCATGTGGTTGGACAAATACCATTTCCAGGTAATGAAACACTGAATCTGTGGCTGGATAAATGGCATCTCGGGCCGTTACGCTTGCTGAACTTCTTTGCGCTGCTGTTGATCGTCATGCATGTAGGCAGCGCACGACATTTCTCGCTACCGCGTTTCAAATTCCTGGAAACCATGGGAGCTGCATCGCTGCCGGTGTTTTGTGCACATTTGATTTTAGTGTTGCTTACACTTGCGATCATCGGCGATGCATTCGATGAGCGCTACGACTGGATGGATGAGATATTGCTGAGTGGCGGGTTGATCTTGCTATATCTGTCCGCGGCGGCTGCCTTGCGCTTCAGAAACCGACAGCGCGTATCCAAGCATTTTTGAGCCCTGTCTATTTCATTCAAGCCAGCGTGCGCGGCTGGCAGAGATCGCAATCGCGATCGCCATGATGCCGATCAGGCCGAGCGCAACTTGCATGCCCCACCCTTGTGCCAGAAAGCCGATCACCGGCGGGCCGATCAGACCGCCGCTATAACTAAAGGTGGCGACGGCTGCTAACGCAGTTGCGCCATGACGACCAGCCGAGCTGAAGACAAACGGAAATACCGAAGCAAAGCCGGCACCCGCAATCGCAAAGCCAAAGATGGTCAGCGGAATGTTGATGGCCGCGACGGCAATAAAGATACCGCATGCCGCGAGTGAAGCGCCGACTGCAACGACGCGTCGCGCCCCGTATCTGTCCTTGAAGCGATCACATACCAGGCGAGCTGCCAGCATCAGCGCCGCAAAACCGGCATACGCCAAAGGTGCAACACCGTCATGTGCACCCATGCGATCTTTCATGAAAACGCCGCTCCAGTCAGCGATCGAACCCTCAGCGACCGCACCACAGAATCCGATGATACCGAGTGCCACCAGCGGACCATGCGCAATCGCAAAGTATTGTTTGCTGCTGACATGTTCTATCTGGTCAGCGGGCAATGCCTGATAAGCGATGTAGAGCGGTAACAGCAATGCGAGTGCGGTGATGACAAAGTGTGCCGTCGGCGTAATCCCTATGCCGGCCATCAGGCTGCCGAACAAGGCACCACTGACAGCGCCCACACTGAACCACGCATGCAGCAGCGACATGGTCGAGCGCCCTGCCTGCTTCTCCTGTTCCGTGCCGATCGCATTGATCGCGACATCGAAGCAACCTGAGCCAGCGCCTAGTGCAACGGCTACGATCACCAGCCATGTCATGCTCGGTGCCAGGGCCAACGCGGGCAATACGATGATGAGCGCAAGTCCCGAGTACCATGCCGCGCGCCGCCCACCAAAGCGCCCTACCAGCCATGCTGCCAGAGGGAAGGATGCCACAGCGCCGAAGCCGCCCCCGAGCAATACCATGCCCAGTTGCGCCGGATTCAGTTGCAAGGCATCGCGGATCGCCGGGATGCGTGCTGCCCATGATGCGTAGATCACACCCAGCAGGATAAAGAGAAAGGGCGTAGCTGCCGAACGCAAACGGGCAAAGCGGGGCGCTGCGGATGAAAGGGATTCTGTGGACATCGGATAAGAAAAACTAAGCGGCACTAAGCAGGACGGTTGCGTTTGCACGCAATGCTGAATTGTATTGTGTTCGGGCTGATCGCGTGCGGAAGATGTAAAAACAGGCGCCTGGAGCGGCGCCTGTTTTTTTGTGCAAGACCGGGTTGAATGCTCAGGTTCAAGCCCGGGAAAGCTTGGGTTGCATAGGTTCTGCTGTCAGGTAGCCGACGGCGGCACTGAAGCGATCATTGTAATTTTGCTTAATCAACGGATCCAGTTTGTCCTTGACCTTGCCGTGCAATTTGCCACTCCAGTCACCGGCATGCTGGAAGTTGCTCATGATGTAAGTCCAGCCATTGATTTCATCGACTGCGTGCAGGCCGGTAGATTCAGCACCCGCCGGGACTGACATGATGCGTGTCAGTTTTTTAGTGTCGACGTTGTACGCCCACAAGAAATTGTTGACGTGTGTGCTGCTGTCTTCACCGATGAAGAGTGTACGCATTTTTTCGGAAAATTTGAGGTTATCCGGGTTCGCAATCTTGTCCGGATTCGCCAGATTGCCCAATGCATCGGCTGCAATATCTTCACCGATGAGTAGCGCGCGGGTTTGCACCGGTACCCATTCGCTGACTATGGACGTGCCGCTGGTATCGCGTTGGCCACCAGTCAGTTTATGCGCGAATACACCTCCGGCAACGATGGCTTTATTGACGCTGATGTTGCTGCTCGGATTCCATGCCGGATCGTTCTTTACCATCGAGTTCTGGATATTCTGCAAGGCCGAGTATGCGATCTTGTCCTTGATGTTGACAGTCGTACCTTCCATTTTGGTGAAGCCCATGCTGGCGCCGACCAGGTTGGCGTAGCGATGCGTTTCGAGGAAGGCGGCTGCCTTTTCCATACCCGGCTTCAGCTTGACCCAGTTGGCGATGCCATCGACATACAGCTTGGTGTAGCTGGCGTCGGACGGATCGGTTTTGAGACTGTGCATGATGTCGGACGGTTTTAAGGTATCCGCCAGTTTTTCGATTTCTGCGCTGCTGGCGTGGCCCAATTTAATCCAGCTCAGTGCTGCGCCAGGAGCCGATGGATCGACCGAAAAACCTGCGCCGACTTTGGCGACATACAGGGTGCCGGCTGACAAATCTTTTTCCTTGTCTGCAATGAACATGAACAAGCCGCCATTGGTGTAGTCGTCACCCATCAGTACGGTGCGATTGTCCGGCATCACTTGTATCAGTTCGTGCGAGATACGGCCGAGGCAGAAATGTTTTTTGATGCTGCCGCTGCCATCTTCATGCACGGTGAT
>JBEBUE010000245.1:0-5103 GCA_040393485.1 Herminiimonas sp. | reverse complement strand
CTTCCAGCAGCAAGACATGCGTGTCTTGCTGTTCCGACAGACGCGCCGCCAGCACGCATCCGGCCGACCCACCACCCACTATGATGTAATCGTATTCCACCGTGCTCTCCTCATTTGATCCAGGGCTGTCTCGCCTGCAGGTTCACATGGATGGTTTTCAGTTCGGTGTATTCCTCTATGCCCATGAGTCCGGCATCGCGGCCAGCACCGGATTGCTTCATTCCTCCCAATGGCGTTTCAGGTCCGTTATCAAGGGTCGTGTTTACCCATACACGTCCTGCCTGAATATCGCGCGCTGCGCGCAAGGCATGATTGATATCCCGCGTCCAGATTGAAGCTGACAATCCATAAATGCTGTCGTTCGCGATACGCACGGCTTCTTCATAAGTGTCAAAAGACAGCACGGCCAGTACCGGGCCAAATACCTCATCGCGCAGCAATGGATTATCAGCGGCAATCTGACTCATGACTGTGGGCGCGACAAAGTAGCCGCTTTCCGGCGCCATTCTTGCGCCGCCACAATGCAATTGCGCGCCCTGGCGCAGGCCGCCGTCGATGTAATTCAATACCTTTTGCATATGCGCCGCGTCAAACAAGGCACCTACCTGCGTCGCTTCATCCAGCGGATCACCGACACGTATGCGCTTGATCTTGTCAGCCAGACGCTCGGTAAATTCGGTCGCCACGCTGCGCTCAACCAACAAGCGGCTACCGCCGACACAGCACTGCCCCGCATTGAATGCCATGCCAAACGCAACGCCGTCAGCAGCTTCTTCGAGATTCGCATCTGCGAACACGACATGTGGGTTTTTCCCGCCCAGCTCCAATGCGACTTTCTTGATGTTTCCGGCTGAAGCCTGTATTGCCTTCCTCCCGGTCAACGCAGAACCAGTCACCGAAATCATGTCTACCTGATTGCTATCCAGTATCGCTTGTCCCACCGTGGCACCGAAACCAGTCACGACATTGACGACACCGTCAGGCAAGCCCGCTTGCTGCAGCAAGCCACACAGGAAGAGCGTGCTGCCGCTGGTTGCTTCCGATGGCTTGATCACCGCGGTGCACCCTGCCGCCAATGCGAATGGCAAGCGTTCGGCCAGGATGAAGAAAGGAAAATTCCAGGGCGTGATGATGCCAACCACACCGATCGGCTGGCGCAACACCATAGCCATGATGCGTTCGCCGAGATTGTTATACGTTTGTCCGGCCATGGTACGTGCCGCGCCAGCCGCAAAGCGCCAGACGTCTACAGCACCACGGACTTCGGCTATTGCTTGCAGGATCGGCTTGCCTGTTTCCAGGCACTCGATCATGCCCAACTCGTCTGTATGAGATTCAATCAGGTCTGCCACCCTGAACAACACATCCGCCCGCTCGCGTGCGCCCATGCGCGCCCACGGCCCGGTATCAAAAGCGCGCCTTGCCGCATGTATCGCACGCTGCGCATCAGCCGCCGTTGCGGATGGCCAGGTT
This sequence comes from Herminiimonas sp., assembly GCA_040393485.1. Classification (GTDB taxonomy): domain Bacteria; phylum Pseudomonadota; class Gammaproteobacteria; order Burkholderiales; family Burkholderiaceae_D; genus Oxalicibacterium. The sequence continues at coordinate 3,630 of JBEBUE010000245.1, read as the reverse complement.
GCAACCGGCACCCCGTGTCCCGGACTATTTCTGGTGATCTGCTCACCACTTTCCCCATCTGACCACTTGCCGTCTATGTATATCTGGAACGTTCGGGGTGTTGCTGGTAGCGCGTGTTTGCTCATTTCCATTCCCTGTGTGGATTAGGTGTAATTTGCCGTATCAATAATGTGGTGTTTGTTTGCTGCGGAATGCGTGCAGGCCAAGCTCGGCATCGGGACTGGCACGCATGATTTCTGTTGCCAGTGCAAGTGCTGTGTCGTGTTCTGGCGGGACAAGATGGGCTTTGGCCAGCGCCTGAGCCAGCGGCGACAGCTGCGTGCATGTGTCTATGTAGCGTTGCAACTCACGCTGCAGGTTTTGCTCGTCACACAGCACATTGAGCACGCCCCAGGACAAGGCTGCTTCGGCAGTAATGGTGTGCGCAAACAGCACCGCCTCCATCATCCTGCCCATACCAACCAGTCGCTGCAATCGCAGTCCCCCACGCCAGCCCGGCAGCGCAGCTATGCCGACTTCCGGGAAGCGGAAACTGGCCTGCGATGTGCCTATCCGCATATCCGCCGCCAATGCCAACTCAAAGCCACCTCCGAAACACATTCCTTCTATGACCGCGATACTGGGGCAACGCAATCGCGCGAAGCGATCAATAATGTCATTGCCATAATCTATCCAGTCACGACGAAATGCTTGTGGCGAAAGAGGCGACCACGCATGTATATCCGCGCCTGAAGAAAACGTTCCGCCTGCGCTACCGCGCAACAGGACGAGACGTATTTCATCACTACTTTCCACATGCGTTATGCATTCATCCAGACGTCCCAGCATTTCAAAATCGATGGCATTGGCCCGCCCCTTGTTTTCCAGCTGTAGCTGCAGTACTGGGCCAGTCTGCAACATGTGTACGGTGCCCATGTCAGCTCAGGGCTTGACGCCGTATATGCGCATGAAGGCGCTCATGCGCTCAACCGCCATGTCCGGATCACGCAGCAACCCTGCCTGGTCTGCGAGCTTGAACGCGCCCACGAAGTAGGGCAGGGTACGCATCGCCTGATGCCCTCCCAACATCACCATATGATCTTGGTGGCCGTTTAAATAAGCTAGAAAGATAATCCCGGTTTTGTAGAATCGTGTAGGTGCGGCAAATATCCAACGCGATAGCGGCACTGTCGGCTCCAGAATTTGCAGGAATCGCTCGCGATTACCTTTAGCCAGTTCCGCCAGCGCGACCGATGCGGCTGGCGCAATCGCATCAAATATTCCCAGCAGCGCGTGCGAGTATCCATGCGCATCACCCGCGATCAGTTCCGGGTAATTGAAGTCATCTCCGGTATACATTTTTACCGACGCCGGCAACAGACGGCGCATATCAATTTCACGCTGCGCATCCAGCAATGAAATTTTGATTCCATCAACCTTGTCTGCATGTGCACGGATTATTTGCAGCACCGTATCGCGCGCCTGGTTGAGGTCATCACTGCCCCAGTAGCCGCTGAGTTCCGGATCAAACATCGCACCCAGCCAATGCAGTATGACCGGCTGCTCGGCGGCGTCCAACAGGCGCTCATAGACCCGCAGGTAGTCTTCCGGGCCACGCGCCACCCTTGCCATCGCCCGGCTGGCCATGAGTATCAGACGACCGCCAACGCTTTGTATGGCTTCTATCTGTTCAAGGTAGGCAGCGACCACCTGATCCAGCGTACGTACGTCTGCCGGATCCAGATGATCCGTACCGCAGCCGTTGTAGATCGGTACAGTGTTATCGCCCAAGGTTTCGCGCGTGCGGCGGATCAGAGTCAAGGCATCGCGCCAGGGCAGGCCCATGCCGCGTTGTGCGGTATCCATCGCTTCTGCAATACCCAAACCCATGCCGGCCAGGTAGTGACGGTATGCCAAGGTAGCGTCCCAATCTATCGCGCATGCACTGGCGGGATCGTAGTCGGCATAAGGATCTGCCACCACGTGTGCTGCCGACAGTACTATCCGCGAGAATGTTTCAGCCTTCGGCAAGGTCATCGGCGTACCTTGCAGACGGTAACGTTCGCCGCAGCCATCCAGACCGGGCAAGATGATGTTTGTCACGATGTACTTCCTTCCGCCATTTGATTGTTTCGATTTATATGGGTTGCCGCAATGTACATAACTATCTGGTTAGTTATATTCTACATAGAGATTTTTGAAAATCAATAGCCGTGTTTCACAGATCTATCTGCATGGATGCGTACTGCGTCGACACTGCGCACATCTTTAGCACAGGCTGACCAGACGTTCCTTCGCGATACGCAGAGTCTCGGCCGGATCGCGCGTCCACCAATCCAGACTAGAAAATATTTCCACTTCCACCGGGCCGCTGTATCCGGCAGCCTCAACTTGTGCACGCAGCGCGCGCAGATCTATCACGCCATCCCCCATCATGCCCCTGTCGGTCAGCGGGTCCCGTGTTTCCCTTAGCCAGTCGCATACGTGCAATGCCATGATCCGTCCGTGTGCTGCAGCTATGGAGGCGGGCAGCATCGGATCCCACCACACATGGTAGGCATCGACTGCAACGCCAAATCCCTTGCCGCCATCCGGGTCCAGTAGCTGACACCAATCCAGCGCCTGTGCAAGTGTGTTGAGCGCGCTGCGATCAGCCGCATAGTATGGATGCAGGGGTTCGAGCGCAATCGCGACACCTGTTGCGCGCATGGTATCTGTCAGCGCATCCAGGCCATCGAGGATCTGCTGCCGCGCCACTGCGATATCCCGCCCCTGCGCCGATATGCCGCCAACTACCGCGACCAGTGTCGGCGCCCCCAACTCGGCCGCCACTTCCAGCGCCCGCTTATTGGATGTAATTGCAGCACGTCTTTCCGACTCAGTATCGCCACTAAGATAAGCCGTACGGCAATAGGCGCTGACCTTTAAACCCGTTGCGCGGATTGCCGCTGCAGCCTGTTCCGGTTTGCTTTCGTCAATCTCCTGACGCCACGGCGTGATCCAGCCATAACCTGCATCCGCTATTCGCTGTGCAGTGACGGCTATTGGCTCGCGAAATCCCAAGGTCGCGGTATTCATGCACAGCAACTCTGGCTTGCCTTGTAGCTCACGCATGGATCATCCTCAGAATCGTTGCATCATCAGTCCGCCATCGACGCGCACTTCCTGGCCGACTGTGTAAGGCAAGAGCCCGGCTGCCATAGTGCGCACCACGCGCGCGATATCTTCGGGCAAGCCCCAACGCTGATCCAGCGTCATGCCATTTGCAATCAGGCGATCATATTTTTCTTTGGATGGCGCAGTCATTTCTGTCATGATTAGGCCCGGCTGTACTTCGTATGTACCGATTCCTTCTTGTGCCAGACGTATCGCAAACAAGCGTGCTGCCATATGCGAGGCTGCTTTGGACATGCAGTACTCTCCGCGCTCCACGGTCGCACTGACTGCATTTGATGACGTTATGAAGATGACGCTGCGATGCGCATCAACTGCGTTCCCGACACCCAGCATGTACTTCACCATCGCCTGCGTAAAGAAGAAGGTACCGCGCGTATTTACGTCAAAGCAGCGGTCAAAGCTGTCTGCTTCCACTACAAGCAGGTCACCCCGCTTCAGTACCGATACCCCGGCATTGTTCACCAGACATGCGAC
>JBEBUE010000244.1:0-5123 GCA_040393485.1 Herminiimonas sp. | reverse complement strand
CCTGGGTACCATTGTATGGACATGCGTGACTTTATCTGAGGGAAGCAAGCCGCTATTTTACCCGCTCGCAGCCCCATCAACGGGAAGCCAGAGCGGGTTTCGTCATAATCCACGCATTAATCGGCAGAAATTGTCATACCTGTGTCATATCCGGCATGCACACTACCATCCGCAGCGCTAACGGGGACCGGCGCATATAAAGGCCCCGACCAATTCCCTAGTGATGTTGCCAGCCCTATCCGACATTGCAAGAACGCACCTATCGTGCACCTTCTTCGCCAGTTTGCCGACGTTTTGCGCGGCGGGATCTGTCATGCGAAGAAATCACCTCACAGCAAGCATTCGCGATAAATGATGACAGGCGTCACTGGTTTCAGCTATGGCTCGGATCCATCCGGTCTGATTTGGGGTTTCCGCTTCAAACCGGGCCAGACAGCGAGCCGTATCAGTTCCGTCGAAGCTGCGGAATGGCTGCAAGGAATGCAAGCACATGATCCGTCGGAATTCATCTGGCTGCACTTCAACCTGAGCAATACGGCCAGCGAAAAATGGATGCACGAGCATGCGCAGGTGGCAGATGAATTCAATGAGGCCCTGCATGACGGCTCACGCTCGACACGCATCGAAGTGGCCGACAAGACATTGATCGCAGTCGTCAACGATGTGCTGCATAGCTTTACGTTTGAATCAGCCGATATCGCGACCCTGTGGCTGAACGTTACCCGTAATGTCGTCATCAGCGCCCGGCGCACCCCGCTGAAATCCATAGAACGGCTGCGGCAGGCGGTCGAACATGGTGACCAGATACAGTCTTCAGTTGAATTGCTGGTGCATCTACTGCGCGATCAAGCGGACGTACTGGTCAAAATCGTGCGCGACGCTGTCGCACGGGTCGACAAAGTAGAAGACACCTTGCTGTCAGGCAGGCTAAACAAACAACGCACCGACCTCGGCGCCTTGCGACGCATATTGGTACGCTTGCAACGACTGCTGGCACCAGAACCAGCGGCCCTGTTCCGCCTGCTGCAAAAACCGCCTGGCTGGGTCGCCGAACTGGCGGTACAGGAACTGCGTCAATCGACAGAGGAATTTACTGTCGTCCTCAACGACATGAGCTCACTGCAAGAACGCATCAAATTGCTGCAGGAAGAAATTGCCGCCCAGGTGAATGAAGAAAACAATCGCAGCCTCTACGTATTGACCATCGTTACCGTGCTGGCCTTGCCGATCAATATCATTACCGGCCTACTCGGCATGAACGTCGGCGGCATACCATTCGCCGAACACAGCTACGGCTTCTGGATAGTCGCGGGCATTGTCCCGACCTGTACCGCCATCGTCGGCTGGCTGGTGATACGCAAGCAAAAGCAGGATTGACGTCTGCTGACCCTCTTTGCAAACGAACATTCGTTCAATTTATCAGAGCAATCCTGACAACTACGCTTCATCAAGACTTGCGTCCGGGCAAGTGATTTCGCATAGAATCTGAAGCTCGCCCTCCCTGCGTCGCTATGGCGCTCATCAACGACGGAAAATCGAATGTTCGCAAAAGTGCATGCAGTCGCCACGCAAGTAGGCGAAATCGTGGTCGGTAAAGATCTGCAAATACGCCAGGCGCTGGTCTGCCTGCTGGCCGGCGGCCATTTGCTGATAGAAGATTTACCTGGCGTCGGCAAGACGACATTGGCGCATGCACTGGCAATCTCACTCGGCCTGCAATTCAACCGTCAACAATTCACCAGCGACCTGCTACCGGCGGATGTGGTCGGCATTTCCATCTTTGACCGCGAGAAAAACGGCTTTGTGTTCCACCCCGGCCCTATCTTTACGCAAGTCTTGCTGGCGGATGAAATCAATCGCGCGACACCAAAGGCACAGTCGGCATTGCTCGAAGCCATGGAAGAACGACAAGTCACCTCCGACGGCGTTACCCGGGCATTACCCGAGCCCTTCTTTGTCATTGCCACACAAAACCCTACCCATCAGCTCGGTACTTTTCCACTACCGGAATCTCAGCTTGACCGCTTTCTGATGTGCTTATCACTAGGCTATCCGGATGCGGCATCCGAACGCGCCTTGCTGATGGGCGAGGACAGACGCACGCTATTGAAGGCACTGCCGATGGCGATGCAAGCCAGCGACCTGCTGGCAGTACAGGCAGAACTGAGGAATATCCATGTCTCTGCAGCACTCATAGACTACATTCAGGCGCTAGCCGCTGCTTCACGACAGAACGGCATGTTTGCAGAAGGCCTGAGCCCGCGTGCGACCATTGCGCTGTTACAGGCGGCACGCGCGTGGGCCGCACTCGAAGGGCGCAATCACGTCATCCCGGAAGACGTACAGGCAGTGCTGGTTCCCGTTACTGCGCATCGCCTGCGTCCGCTCAAAACCGGTAGTGCCAGCGCACTTGCCAGTCGTGACCTGGTGCTGCAATTGATGAGGTCGGTCAGCGTCTGAACCAGGGTCACGCCGTGCGCCTCATTCCTACACAGCTGCGAACGACGTTCAGGTCATGGACAGGAAAATACCTGTTCAGGCTAAGCACAGCCGAAACCGGCACAGTCTTCCTGCAGCAACGGCGCATCTTTATCATGCCGACAGGTGCCGGCCTGACCTTCGGCCTCATGCTGGTCGTACTCTTCATCTGCTCGATCAACTACAACCTGAGCCTGGGCTTTGCGCTGACTTTTTTACTGGCCAGTTGCGCCATCGTCGGCATGCATCTGACCTTTCGCAACCTCGCCTACTTGCATCTATCACCCGGACGCGCGGCCCCCATATTCGCTGGCGAAATCGCGCAATTCAGCGTAGGGCTGGAAAATCGCCGTGCATATGAACGCTACGCCATACGCCTGGCGTTCATGACTAATGGTGCAGACGACGTCCCCCACTTTACCGATATCCCGTCGCAAGCGAGCAGCGATGTAACCCTCAGTACACCCGCAACGGAACGCGGCTGGCTGGCGGCACCTCGCATACGCCTGCAAACAACTTTTCCGCTCGGCTTGCTGCAGGCTTGGGCTTATTGGCAACCTGCGATGCATGCGCTGGTTTATCCGCGCCCGGAAACAGACAGTCCTCCGTTGCCATTAAACACGGGGACACAAACCGATGGTCGCGGCAGTGCCGGACATGATGATTTCGCAGGCATACGTGCGTACCAGAGCGGCGACTCGATCCGTCACATGGCCTGGCGTCAGATTGCGCGCAGCAACGACGGTGCCCTGGTCAGCAAACAATTTGAAGGTGGCGCAGCCAGTGAACTCGCGTTGGACTTCAGCAAACTGCCGCTAACTATGGATGTCGAACACAAGCTGGCGCGGATGACGAGTTGGGTATTGATGGCAGAAGCACAGGGCTTGCCGTATGCATTCCGTCTTGCTCATTTATACCTGCCACCATCCATCGGCCCCGCACATCAGGCCGCCTGCCTGCAAGCGCTCGCCTTATACGAGCGTGCACCATGAAGCGGCTCGCAAAAATGATGCGACCGATGTCGCACGACAAAGCCAACACCCTGCTCTTGCTACTCGCATGCGCATTGGTACTGGCACCCAATGCTTTCAACCTGCCGCCATGGATCGTCGCCACCAGTAGTGTGCTGCTGCTTTGGCGCGGCTGGATCACCTTCCGTGGCAATCGCATGCCCTCACGCTGGCTGCTGTTGCCACTCGCCTTGTTGACCATGAGCGGCGTCTACCTGACCTTCAGGACATTTGTCGGTAGCGAGGCGGGTGTCGCCGTCCTGACTTTACTGCTCACATTCAAACTGCTGGAAATGCACGCCAGCCGTGATTTGTTTGTGGTCATATTCCTGGGCTTCTTCTTGCTGCTGACAAATTTCCTCAATTCCCAATCGCTGGCTATCGCCGCCCTGAGCATAGGCACCATCATCGTAATGCTGGCTGCCCAGCTATCGTTTCAATATACCGATGCCATACCGTCCTTACGCAAACGGCTACAACTCGCCAGCAAAATCCTGTTGCTGGCGGTACCGCTGACGGTCGTACTCTTTCTCCTGTTTCCACGCATACAGGGGCCGTTGTGGGGCATGCCTAACGACAGCAAGACTGCACGCAGTGGCCTGTCCAGCAGCATGAGTCCGGGCAACATCGCCAAGCTGGCCTTATCTGCTGAGGTCGCCTTCCGGGTTAAGTTTACAGATCCTGTGCCACCCGGCCATCAGCTCTACTGGCGCGGCATCGTACTGGACCGATACGACGGACGTACCTGGACCAAGGCTGTTAGTAGTCGGGGAAACAAGCAAACACCTCTGCAAACCCACGGTAATCAGGTGCGCTATCAGGTCACGCAGGAAGCCAGTTCAGAGCCCTGGCTGTTCGCGCTTGAACTACCGACTGCCACGCCGCAGTTGGTCGGCAAATTCATTGCCAGCACATCCTCATACGAATTACGCGCAGCGCGCCCCATCACTGAACGCATACGCTATGACGTCAGCTCGCACCTGGCTTTTGATTTCCTGCCGCAGGCTGATAGCTCAGCGTTAAAACAATGGCTGGCACTGCCGCAGCAGTACAATCCGCGCGCACTGGCGCTGGCCGCACAAATTCGCCGCGAGTCTGCCGACGATCAGGCTGCCATCGATCACGTCTTGCAACTATTCCGCAGCGATCCTTTCCGCTACACGCTGGAGCCGCCACTCCTGGGCGTAAATAGCGTCGATGATTTTTTATTTTCCACGCGCGCAGGTTTTTGTGAACATTATGCGAGTGCCTTTGTCGTACTGATGCGCGCGATGGGTATACCCGCACGTGTAGTGACAGGTTATCAAGGTGGACAGATCAATCCGGTCGATGGCTATATGATCGTCAGGCAATCCGATGCGCATGCATGGACCGAGGTCTGGCTGGCACAGCGGGGCTGGGTACGCATCGACCCGACTGCCGTCATTGCGCCGGAACGCATTTCGCGCGATACCACCACTACCGCTTTAGCTGAACCGGTATTGGGTGGCCTGGTGAATGCAAACAGTGGCACCGCATCATGGCTGCGTAGCATGCGCTTTCAATGGGAAGCTATTAACAATAGCTGGAACCAGTGGGTACTGAACTACACGCCGGATGAGCAAAAGAATTTGCTACGTTCACTTGGCTTCGGTA
>JBEBUE010000243.1:0-5131 GCA_040393485.1 Herminiimonas sp. | reverse complement strand
CCATGTTCAATCTCGGCCGACATATCGAAACAGTGGAAGATGCGATCACCCTGATCGGCCTGAACAACTGCAATGCACTGATGACTAGCCTGATGATGCGACGCTCCCTGTCGCACGGCAAAATGATGATGCCGCGCTTCTGGGACGTATCAGAAAAACGTTCATGGGGCATGATGCATGTCGCTAAACGTACCAGTATCGGTTCACCTGAACTGGCCTATAACTTTGGCTTGTTTTCGGATATCGGCATACCGCTGATGATGGCTTCGTTTCCCGACTATGCGGCAACGTTGAACGCTGCCAACAAGATGGAAGCCTGCGGTTTCATCGAGCTGGAAAATCAACGCCACAGGATCAATCATGCATTGGTCGGCAGCATGCTGGCCGAACATTGGAACGTGGATCCTATCGTGGTGCTGGCGATCAAAAAACACCATAGCCACACCATCATCACAGACCCGACCTTTTCAGAAAAAGTCAGGCAATTGATTGCAGTGTTCTATCTGGTGGATAAGGCGATACAGGAGCATCGCAATGCCGTTTCAGTGGAATGGCAGGAAGGTGGGCAACTCGCCAGCGACATCCTCAACTTATCGGACGACGAAGTCGAACAGATTTGTAGCGAGCTGAAAACTCATTTTTCTACCCGCGCAATGGCCTGAATAAAATGAGTAGCCTTAGCTGAATTAAAGCTTACCGGCCTTTTTCAGACGATACGTCAGACCATCAACGATATCGGTACTGCCGTTCTCACGTGCGAAATCAATCGCACTCATGCCCATATCATTCTTCAGGCTGGCATCGGCGCCCGCATCCGATAAAACCTTCACCGAATAGATAAAGCCACCACGCGCTGCCATCATCATCGGCGTCGTGTTGTTTGGCGAACGTGCATCCAGATCAGCGCCCTGCTTGACCAGTACTTTCACGATCTCGCTATCACCGGAAGCCGCTGCGTAATGCAGCGCAGACCAACCGCTTTTATTCACGGCGGCGCCCTTCGCCAGCAAAGCCTGCACCGCTGGCATATTCGCCTTGAACGCCGCAATCATGAGTGCGGTATCGCCATTGCGGGCCTGCTGTTCGAGGTCTATGCCACGCGCATTCAGCAGCACAGGAAACACCTTCATCGAGCCTTCCCGCATAGCCAGGATCAAACCAGTGTCACCACGTGTGGCTTCTATCGTATTCGGATCAAAACCACGTTTCAGCAAAGCCGTTACGGTCTGCGCATCATCCAGTGCAACTGCACGGAAGTAATCTTCATACGCGCCGGCCCGTGCCAGTGGCAGACATAAAGACCAGACAGCTGCAGCCGACGATATCGCCAACAGCAGCCTGCGCATGGGTAGGAATTTTGCAGCTTGCATTTTTGTAGGCGACATACGCTTAGCGTGCGATCTTGAAGAGATTGAAAAAATTATCGCTGGTTTGTTGTGCCAGCTGTTCCAACGGCACACCTTTCAACGTCGCCAGATACTCTCCCACATGGCGCACCAGACCAGGCTCATTTACTTTGCCGCGGAATGGTACCGGTGCGAGGTAAGGCGAGTCGGTTTCTATCAGCATTTTCTCGAGCGGCACTTCACGCGCGACTGCCTGCAAGTCTTTCGCGCTTTTAAAAGTCACGATGCCGGAGAACGAAATATAAAACCCCATCTCCATCGCAGCGCGCGCCACTTCCAGCGACTCGGTAAAGCAATGCATGACGCCGGCTGCGCCGCCGGCATCAGTGCCGGCGCCCTCTTCACGCATGATGCGTATGGTGTCTTCCGACGCTGCACGGGTGTGGATGATCAAAGGCTTGCCGGTCGCCCGTGAAGCGCGGATATGACGGCGGAACCGTTCGCGCTGCCATTCGAGGTCACCTTCCAGCCGATAGTAATCCAGGCCGGTTTCGCCGATGGCAACAATCTTCGGATGATCGGACAAGCGAATCAGGTCTTCGACCGACGGCTCAGGCGTATCTTCGTAATCTGGATGCACCCCTACGGAAGCGTAGATATGCGGATAGCGTTCCGCCAGTTCCAGCACGCTGGGAAACTCCGGCAGGTCGCACGATACGCACAAGGCATGGCTGACTTTATTCTCGGCCATCTTGCCGAGGATTTCAGGCATGCGCGCAGCGAGTTCTGGGAAATTAATGTGGCAGTGGGAATCGATAAACATAGGCCGAATTGTACGCGTCTGGCGGCTTTACTGCATCCACACGCTCAGATGCAGCGTACTTGCCGCAAGGAAGCAGAATCAGGCGACGCGCTTACCGACGATGACCAGATCACGCTCGACGCCATCCAGCGTGGCCACGCGCGGCATGTTCGCCCAACGCTCAAAGCCATGACGTTCGAACAATTTAAGGCTGGGCAGGTTATGACCAAAAATCAGCCCGACCAGCGTATGTATGCCCAGCTTGGGTGCATACGACATGGCTTCCTGCAACAAAGAAGCACCCAGCCCTTTGCCGCGTGCATCTTCATGCAGGTAAATGGAAAGCTCGACCGTCGCCGCATAAGCAGCACGTGCATGGAAGTTGGAATAAGACAGCCAGCCCAGGATGCGCCCCTGCTCTTCCACTACCCAGATTGGCCGCTGTTCCGGCGTGTGCTCAAGGAACCAAGCCTCACGTGACGCGACCGTGACCGGTTCGATGTCAGCTGTTACCTGGCGTGACGGGATGGTGCTGTTGTAGATGGCGACGATGGCGGGCAAATCGTCGAGGGTAGCAAGACGGTACGGCAACGACATAGAGTGGGAACCTTGCTCCGGCAAATTACAGGGTATGCGTGGCGCGAGAAGAACCGAGGGCTGCGCCCAGCAATTCTTCTATGCGCTGCTTGATGCGCTGGCCGCTTTCATCAGCCGAGAACTGCACGCCTATGCCCTGCGCCTTGTTGTTATTTGCGCCCGCCGGGGTAATCCAGGCGATCTTGCCAGCGATAGGATATTTGGTCGGATCATCCAGCAAGGTCAGGATCAGATAGATTTCGTCGCCTATCTTGTAGGACTTGGTCGATGGCACGAAGATGCCGCCATTCGCGAGAAACGGGATATACGCCGCATACAATGCGGATTTTTCCTTGATCGGCAAGGACAGCACCGACGGCCTGCCAACGACCGGGTTTCCTGCTGCTAGCGGGTTATCTGCCATCACACACCTTTCAGGAGAAAATCGTCGAATATTCCAGCAACATGTCTTCGATAAAGAGCTTGGGTGCCAATGGATGCTCAGCGATTGCACGCCTGTCATTGACTGCCTTGATCTCTTGCAGCAACGCTGCAGTCCCGACCCTTTGCGCCAATGCGCTCAATTCTTTTTTGTAGCGCGGATAGTAACGGATTGTGCCGGAAAGTTTGACGGAAAGCACGTCATACAACCAGCGTTGCAACCACGCGACCAAGTCCAGCACCGGTGTCTTTTGCAAGCGGTCAGCAGCTTTCAATGCACCATCAACGCCAGGCTGCGCCAACTGCCGCAGGAAGTCATCCATGGTTTCACGCGTCCCGGCTTGTGACGCATCAAACGCCGCCAGCGGCGCGCCGCCTTGTTCGGCCAGCCAGCCATCCGCATCGCTGACTTGCTGCGATTTCAGCCATTGTAAAGCCTCGTCCCGCCCCGGCATCGCCAGTGCAAATTTGCGACAACGCGACAAGATGGTCGGCAACAGCCTGTCCAGGCTATTGCTGACCAACAGGAACATGGTTTGCGGCGGCGGCTCTTCCAGCATTTTCAGCAAGGAATTGGCGGCCGCTGTGTTCAGCACTTCGGCCGGATACAGCACGATCACACGCATGCCGGAGCGATGCGTGGAGATATTCATGAAATCGCCCAACGCACGTATCTGGTCAATCTTGATTTCTTTTGAAGGTGCTTTGGTCGCCTTGGCTTTTTTCGTATCGGCAGCTTCGGCATCCTCCCCTTCGGTGGCATCACCGTCATCCAGAATTTCAGGACGCACGCGTCGGTAATCAGGATGGCTGTATTGCGCAAACCAGCCGCAGGCGATACAAGTGCCGCAAGCATGGCCATCCTTAGCTGGTGTTTCACACAGCAGGGATTGCGCAAAGGCTTCGGCAAACGCCGTCTTGCCTATACCTTCGGCACCATGGAACAGGATGGCGTGCGGCAGGCGCTCACGCAGCTGTTGCAATTGCTGCCACGAAGCCTGCTGCCACGGATAGAGCGTCGTACTCAAGCGTCCATCCCCGCCACGATGGCTCGCAATTGTTCCTGGATAGCCGGGATGGCCTGGGTTGAATCGATGACATGAAAGCGTTGCGGGAATTCGCTGGCGCGGCGCAGGTATTCAGCGCGCGTGGCAGCAAAGAAATCAGCTTTCTCCTGCTCGAATTTATCCAGCGTACGGGTCGCATCCAGCCGTGCGCGGGCAACTTCCAGCGGCACATCGAACAGCAAGGTCAGATCAGGTTGCAAATGCGGGTGCACCCATTGCTCCAGGGCTTCCAGCTTGGAGCGCTCCAGCTTGCGGCCTCCGCCCTGATAGGCAAAGGTAGCATCGGTAAAGCGATCCGAGATTACCCAGTCGCCGCGCTCCAGCGCCGGTGCAATCACTTGTGCAATGTGTTCACGGCGTGCGGCAAACATCAGCAGCGCTTCCGTTTCCAGATGCATTTTTTCGTGCAACAGGATTTCGCGTAGCTTTTCGCCGAGGCTGGTACCACCCGGTTCACGAGTGACAAGCACTGTCTTTTTAAGCTCGCGCAACAGCTCGGCGACGAAGGACAGATGGGTGGACTTGCCTGCCCCGTCTATGCCTTCAAATGTGATGAATTTCCCTGTCGTCATAAGCGAACCGTCTATATGAATATGATTATTATCTGCCACGCTGGTATTTGTTGACCGCGTTGTTGTGGTCATCCAGTGTCGCCGAAAACTGGCTGCTGCCATCGCCGCGCGCGACAAAATACAAGGCGTCGGTTTGTGCCGGATTCATCGCCGCATGCAGCGATTCAGCGCCAGGCAAGGCGATAGGCGTAGGCGGCAGGCCCAGGCGGGTATAGGTATTGTGCGGGGTATCGGTCTGTAAATCGCGTTTGCGGATATTGCCCTTGAAGTCTTCCCCCATGCCATAGATCACGGTCGGGTCCGTTTGCAGCAGCATGCCCTGACGCA
>JBEBUE010000242.1:0-5156 GCA_040393485.1 Herminiimonas sp. | reverse complement strand
AGAGCTTGATCGCGTCCACCCAACACGGCACCTTCGTGTTCAAACGATAAATTGCCGCGTTCGTCCGCAGTCGTGGCACGTATGATGGCGACCTGCGGCACAAAGTTTTGATAGTGCAACCATTCCTCACCACCAAACTCAATCTTGGCTACTACTGGCTGGGTTACAGCACGCGCATTCATCGCACCGCCCTGCCGTGCGGGATCAACAAAAGTGTCCAAACCTACTTTGCTCAGCACTCCGGCACGTTTAGCAGCCACTTCTCGGTGCATATCGAATAGCACGCCGCTAGGAAGGTTGTAGGCCCTGATCTGGTTATCCACGATCATTTGCCAGATGGCGGGCATCGGCAGGCTCGACGGGCCGCTTGGATAAGAGCCTGCAATCACGGTATCAATCAAACCAGGTTTGGCCAGATGATCGATACCTTTGATGCCATACATGTCACCCGCGGCGATCGGGTGCAACATAGTCAGCTTGCGCGGTTGCTGCTCTTCATCGTAGCGCGCACCTATCGCCGCCAAAAATGCGTCCGGACAACCCAGGCCGCTGGACGAACTAACCGTCACCACGTCACCGTCGTTAATCAAACGGGCGGCGGCGGGCAGGCTCAAGACTTTATTTCGTGCCACAGTAATACTCCTCTGACCAACGTCTAATGGGTGAAGCAAGGATGCACACCCATATGGATGCTTGGCGGCTCGACATGAGGCTGCTCACAAGCAGTGATCGCGTTGGCTATGAGCCATGTCTGACATACTGTTTTTCGCATATTTATCCTCCAAATTGGAACGTTCCAATTTTTAAGCGCAAGCTTTGGTTTTTTTGGACTCTATGGGCTTATACTCGCCAAGTCAAACTACTCTGGAACGTTCCAATTGCGTCTAAAGGCATGAAGAAAACCAGTCCCACCATTCAGGATATTGCCGTCGCCGCAGGTGTTTCCAAGTCCACCGTGTCGCTGGTTTTGCAGAATAGTCCTAGCATCAAACTCGACACGGCGACCAAGGTGCGCGAGGCAGTCGTCGCTCTCGGCTATGTCTACAATCAGGGCGCGGCCATGCTCAGAGGCAAGCGCAGCACGACGATAGGTATGGTCATCAATGACCTGACTAATCCCTTCTTCGTTGAATTGCTGGTGGCGATAGAACGCGTGCTGGCCCGTTCCGGCTATACCACGCTGATGGCCCACACCGCTGAAAATGCCGACACGCAAGCACGCGTGCTGCAATCGATGCGCGAGCAAAATGTCGCCGGTCTGATCGTGTCACCGGCGTTGGGTACACCGACTGAGCTGGCTACGGAAATCCAAAGCTGGGATATTCCCCTGGTGCTCGTCATGCGGCCACTCGGCGATGATGTGGATACCGTTGGGGTGGACAACCGAGTCGGTTTTGCGCTTGCGACCGAACACTTGATCGAACAAGGTCATACGCGCATAGCCTTCATCGGTACGCGTACCGGTTCCGTGGTGGCAAACCAGCGGATAGCAGGCTATATGGCGACGATGCAAAAACACGCCCTACCCGCCCCTCCCCATTGGCTGATTGATGTGGAGCTGACACCCAATGGCGGCCGCGAGGCAGTCAGAACCCTATACGCAATGAAGCAGCGGCCCACGGCAGTCGTTTGCTATAACGACCAAGTCGCTATAGGCGTGCTGCATGAACTAGACACTATGGGAAAACGCGCGGGCCAAGCGCTAGCCGTAGTCGGCTGCGACAACATCATGGCTGCCGAACACACCAATCCGCCCTTGACGACGCTGGCAGTCGGCGCAGACAAGCTGGGTACCATCGCCAGTGAGATTTTGCTGAAGCGCTTGAATAGTGCTGCACAAACCCGGCCGTCGCCGGTACAGCATTTCGGAACTCCGCAACTGATTGTGCGGGAGTCGAGTATAGGTGCGAAACTAGGTCGATAGGGTACAGATAGCTGGCGGAAAGGGAGAAGGTCTACAAATCCAATTCTGGATACATTTCCCGATAAATATCTCCACGCACAAAATCGCAATAGGTACGCCAGCAAGTAGCAAGGATTCCAAGCACAAAAACCGCGTAGCAAAGATACCCAATCGCGTCATGAAGAAATTGGCCTGCAGAGTATGGAACTCCGCCATCACATGGACATGAGGTACTTATTGGCAAATATGGATACAGGAAACTGGAAATTTCGGTATCGAACTTGTTATAGACGCCCATCAAAATAAATGCAGGCAAAGAAACGCAAATGAGCGGAAAAAGGAAGCGAATACGCAGTTTGAATACTGAAGATTTGCGCTGTGACATGGCCAATCAATGACGCGCCCGCATAAGCTTGCAGTTAGTTGGCGGAAGCGGTGAGATTCGAACTCACGAACGGGATAAACCGTCGCCAGTTTTCAAGACTGGTGCCTTCAACCACTCGGCCACACTTCCGTTTTGGGATATTGACGAATGAACCACATTCATCCGATTTACTACGCATTGCACGAGCGTGCAATTAACCGCAATTAACCGATAAAGCAGTCCATCAACTTCCAAGAGGACGCATTATACCTAACTCCCCTGAAATTGCCGACTGTCGCGTGATTATTTGTTTTAATCTGCCAGAAACATTTCCTGCAAATCATTCAAGAAGCGCTGGCCCAGCACCGTCGGTTTCATCGTTTTATGGTCGCGGTAGAGCAAACCCTTGGCTTCAGCCTCGTTCAACGCCCGCTCCACTGCATTGAGCGGCATACCGGTTCGTTCGGCAAACATATTGACCTCAACGCCATCGACCAGGCGCATCGCGTTGAGCATGAATTCAAAGCCGAGTTCGCTGCGCGTGATTTCCTTTTCTTCCTGGATAGGATTGCCGAGGCGCATTTGCTCCATGTAGCTCTTCGGCTGCTTGTAACGCGCCTGCCGGATCACACGATGCGGGAATGACAGCTTGGTGTGCGCCCCTGCGCCTATGCCCAGGTAGTCGCCGAACTGCCAATAGTTGAGGTTATGCCGCGCCTGACGCTTAGGCTGCGCATAGGCCGAGACCTCGTAGTGCTGGTAACCGGCGGCACTGGTTTCCTGCTCTATCATGTCCTGCATGTCGGCACTGGTGTCGTCATCCGGCACGTTGGGTGGATATTTGGCAAAGACGGTGTTTGGCTCCATCGTCAGGTGATACAGCGATAGATGCGGAGGCGCATAGCTGATCGCGGTCTGCACATCGCGTCGCGCTTCATCCAGCGTTTGCGACGGCAAGGCGTACATCAGGTCGAGATTGAAGTTGTCGAAGTTGCTCGCCGCGATATCTACCGCGCGCTGTGCTTCGTCACCGTTATGGATACGTCCGAGTGCATCCAGATGGCGCGAGTTGAAACTTTGTATGCCTATCGACAGGCGATTGATGCCGCTGGCACGATACGACTTGAATTTCTCCGCTTCGAAGGTACCGGGATTGGCTTCCATCGTGATCTCGACTGCGCCGTCCAGCGGCAGCAAAGTACGGATATCAGATAGCAGGCGATCCAGTCCGGCTGCGGACAACAGGCTAGGAGTGCCACCACCGATGAAGATCGTATAAATCTTGCGGCCCCAGATCAGTGGCAAGGCCATTTCGAGGTCGGCACGCAAGGCAGACAGATATTCATCTTCCGGGAAACCACCGGTGGCTTCATGCGAATTGAAATCGCAGTACGGGCACTTCTTCACGCACCACGGGAAATGCACATACAGCGACAGCGGCGGCAATGCAGTCAGGCTTAATGCGCCTGGTTTCAGATAGGTCGTGGCAACACGTGCCGGTCCCGAGTGATCGAGCGCAGCAGCGACGTCGGCGCTGATCGGTTTAATCGGGATCATCGCAATTTTTCTATCAACGCACGCAAAGCCTGGCCACGATGCGACAGGCGATTTTTTTCTTCGGCAGTCAATTCTGCTGCAGTCTTTTGTTGCTCCGGCAACCAGAAGTATGGATCGTAGCCAAAGCCGCCCTGACCACGTGGTTCTGCCAGCATTTCGCCATTCCAGCGCCCTTCTGCGATCACAGGCTGCGGGTCGTCGGCATGCCGCACGAAGACCAGCACACAATAGTAGTAGGCGGATTTATCCGCGTGCGCAGCAAGGTCAGCGATGAGCTTTTCATTGTTGCGCTGATCTGATTTCGGTTCACCGGCATAGCGTGCCGAGTACACACCCGGTGCACCGCCCAGTGCATTGACGCAGACGCCAGAGTCGTCGGCCAATGCAGGCTTGCCGGTCAGGCGTGCCGCATGGCGCGCTTTGGCGATGGCGTTTTCCACGAAGGTGACGTGCGGCTCTTCCGCTTCAGGTACGTTGAATTCTCCTTGCGCATGCACATCGAAATTGATGGACGACAGCAAGGCACTGAATTCTTTCAATTTACCTGCATTGTTGGAGGCGAGGATTAGGGTACGCGACATGATGATCCAAAAATAAAAACGATAAAAAACCCGGCCTCAAATACAGCCGGGTGATTTGACACTACCGCTGGGGCCGGGCGCTGCGGGATTTACATAAAAGCAAGTCCGTCCAGCGCAGGCTCTATTTTACGCAGCTATTGCTAACGCCTGTTTTTGCAGCACGATCAGGTCGCTGATGCCGTCTTGCGCCAAATCCAGCAATTTGTCCATGGTAGCGCGGTCGAAAGCCGCGCCTTCTGCCGTACCCTGCACTTCGATGAAGTGACCAGCGTCAGTCATGACGATGTTCATATCGGTATCGCAATCCGAGTCTTCCGCGTAGTCGAGGTCCAGCACAGGCTGGCCTTTGTAAACACCGACCGAGATCGCAGCAACGAAGTGCTTGAGCGGAATCGCAGGGATGACGTTTTGTGCAACCAGTTTGCTGAAGGCATCGTAGGCAGCAACCATGGTGCCGGTGATCGCAGCGGTACGGGTGCCGCCATCGGCCTGGATCACGTCGCAATCCAAATGCAAGGTGCGCTCACCGAACCCTTGCAGGTCAAACGCCGCGCGCAACGAGCGGCCGATCAGGCGCTGGATTTCCTGGGTACGACCGGATTGCTTGCCGCGTGCAGCTTCACGATCCATGCGTGTGTGTGTTGAGCTCGGCAACATACCGTATTCAGCAGTCAACCAGGCCTGGCCTTTTCCCTTTAGGAAGCCAGGGACGCGGTCTTCGATACTGGCGGTGCAAATGACTTTGGTATCA
>JBEBUE010000241.1:0-5156 GCA_040393485.1 Herminiimonas sp. | reverse complement strand
GGGCGGGGCGGGAGGGCGTTAAATCAGGCCTTCAAACAGGATGACGTTGACCAGGTCGCCGGCTTTGACTTCGGCGCGATCATGTTCCAGTACCACCATGCAGTTTGCTTCCGACATCGAACGCAGCACGCCGGAACCCTGGGAGCCGGTGATGCGCACTTCCTGTACGCCGTCGCTATTGAGACTGAGGATACCGCGCTGATATTCGGTACGGCCCGGACGTTTGCGTATCGCCGCTTTTGAGACTACGCGCAGCATAGGCGGAGCTTCTACTGCAGACGCGCCCATCATGTGCAGCAGGGCCTGGCGTGCCAGGAAGTAGAAGGTGACCATCACAGCAACCGGATTGCCGGGCAGGCCGAACAGATAAGCTTCCTTGCCATGCGACTGGATTTTGCCGAAGGCCATCGGACGGCCTGGGCGCATACCTATTTTCCAGAAGGTAACGTCGCCCAGTTCAGCCATCATTTGTTTGGTGTAGTCTGCGGCCCCGACCGAGACGCCACCGGATGTGATGATGGCATCAGCGTTTTCGCATGCAGTACGGAAGGCGGCTTCCAGCGCTGCCGGGTCATCCTTGATGACGCCCATGTCAACGATGTCGCAACCGAGGCGGGTCAACATGCCGTGCAGGGTGTAGCGGTTGCTGTCGTAGACGCAGCCTTCGTCCAGCGTTTCACCGATGGAGCGCAATTCATCGCCGGTCGAGAAGAACGCGACGCGCAAGCGGCGTTGTACCGGTACTTCGCCGATGCCGAGGGAAGCCAGCAAGCCGAGATCGGCCGGACGCAGGATGCGGCCTTTTTGCAATGCCGGAGTGCCGATGGCGAGGTCTTCACCTTTCAGGCGGCGGTTGTCGCCGGTACGTACCACACCTGCCGGTATGGTCACGCCTTGTTCGCTTTCATCACGCGTAAATTCCTGCGGGATGACGGTGTCGCATTCTGCCGGCATGACAGCGCCGGTCATGATGCGTACACATTCACCGCTACCCACGCTACCTTCATACGCACGGCCGGCATAGGCGGTGCCGACTATTTTCAGTTGCAGGTCTTGTTCCTTGTGCAGGTCGCTGCCACGGAAGGCATAGCCATCCATCGCCGAGTTGTCATGCGAAGGTACGTTGATAGGGGAAATGATATCTGCCGCCAGCACGCGATCCAGTGCGCTGCGTATCGCGACCTTTTCCACCGCATTGATAGGCTGTATGAACTGACGAATGATGGTTTGTGCATCCGGTACCGGCAAGGCATCAGGATCGTAATCCGACAGGCAGCTGATGACATTCGACAGTGTCGTACGCTTGGTTTCGGATTCTGCTGGAGTGTCGTTCGGCATGAGTTCGTCTAGATCATTAAGTTCGGCATCGCGCAGGATGTGTGAATAGCGCAGATTCATTATGCGGTGGTCTCGTAGTTACGCAAGTCGTCCAGCGTATTGATATTACGGAAGGCATCTTCATCGTCGAAGTGGACTTCGGCCACAGCCAGCGATGAATACCACTTGTCGAATTTGCGACCGCCTTCCTGCAGGTAGAGCGTCAGGTGCGGCAGCAGCGATGCCTTGACCAGGCAGAATACAGGATGCGCCTGGCGCGTTTCACCTGCGCCGGTAACGGCCACTGCAATGTCTGCATTGTTTTGTTCCATGCCGTCAGCCAGTCGCTCAACCAGATCCTTGGGCAGGAACGGGGAGTCGCAGGGCGCGGTGACCAGATAGTCGGTTTCGCAATGGATCAGTCCGGTTTGCAAGCCAGCCAGCGGCCCTGCAAAACCCTGCATTTCATCCTGCCAGACTGGTACGCCGAACGCTTCATACGGGGCAATGTTCTGATTGGCATTGATCATGATGTAGCCAACTTGCGGCGACAGGCGCATCAGGACATGTAAGGCCATAGGCGCATCACGGAACATCTGCAAGCCTTTGTCGACAGTACCCATGCGGGTACCGCGTCCACCTGCAAGTATGAGTCCGGTAATTTGACTGCTATCCATTTTCTTATGTGTATCCGATATCAGTTGAATGAGGCTGTGTCAGCCGCCGATGTAGGACATCTCGACTTTACGCTCGGATTGCAAGCCGTCGGTATTGGCAGTGCGCAATTCGGAATAGCGATCGGTACGTGCGCGCCAGATATGCGCAATCGCAGTAGAGATTTCTTCATCGGTATTGCCGCCGCGCATCAGCGCACGCAGGTCGTGGCCGCCAGTGGCGAACAGGCAGGTGTAGAGCTTGCCTTCGGTGGATAGGCGTGCGCGGCTGCAATCGCTGCAGAACGCTTGCGTGACACTGGAGATGGCACCGATCTCGCCGCCGCCGTCGACATAGCGCCAGCGTCCTGCGGTTTCGCTGACGTAGTTGGGCGCGATTGCTTCGAGTGGCATTTCGGCATTGATACGACGTATGACTTCCGAAGAAGGGATGACTTCATCCATCTTCCAGCCGTTGGAAGCGCCGACGTCCATGTATTCGATAAAGCGCAGGATATAGGGGCTGCCTTTGAAATGGCGTGCCATAGGCACGATTTCCTGATCGTTCATGCCGCCTTTGACGACCATATTGATCTTGATCGGACCGAGGCCGACGCGATGTGCCGCTTCTATGCCTTCCAGTACGTCCGAAACAGCGAAGTCGACATCGTTCATTTGTTTGAAGACTTTGTCGTCCAAAGCATCCAGGGAAACGGTTACCCGTTTGAGTCCGGCATCTTTCAGTGCTTGTGCTTTACGGGCCAGCAAGGAGCCGTTGGTGGTCAGCGTCAGGTCGAGTTCGCGGCCATCCGGTGTGCGCAGGGCAGCCAGCATGGCGATCAGCTTTTCTACATTCTTGCGCAACAGCGGCTCTCCCCCCGTGAGGCGGATTTTCTCCACGCCGTGGGCAACAAACAGCGAAGTGACTCGGGTGATCTCTTCAAAGGAGAGTAGCGAGGTTTGCGGCAGGAAGGCGTAATCCTTGTCGAAGACTTCTTTCGGCATGCAATAAACGCAACGAAAATTGCAGCGATCCGTGATCGAGATGCGCAAGTCCTGCAATGGACGCGCACGGGTATCCGCCAGCAAGCCGGTAGGTGCTTCGAGGCGTGCAGGTATGACCGGTATCTTGTTCTGATATCGAAGGTCTGCGAGCGGAATGATTTTTTCAGTCATGGAGAAAGTCTTCTAAGTACGCCATTGTAAGTCGTACACGTGGCGCGTGTCGAATCGGGATCGACTTTACTTACTGATTCATATCCCATTATTTGGCGGCTGCAAAGGCATTTCTCAAGCCTGGAAGTGAAAATATGACCATGCCGGGTGGCAAGTCAGCAGCGTAGGACGGGCAATTAGTTTAGACTTGCGCTATAAAATTCAGGAGAACCAATGAGTATTACGATAGATGCAGTAAAAGCAGCGTTGACTGGTGTTATCGACCCGAACACGGGCAAGGACTTGGTCAGCAGCCGTTCCGCAAAAAACATCCAGATCAATGGCGATAACGTCATTTTTGACGTCGAGCTCGGTTATCCGGCGAAAAGCCAGATAGACGGCATCCGTAAAGCTGCAATAGCTGCGGTGCGCACCATAGACGGCATAGGTGCAGTCACTGCCAATGTACACTCGAAGATCGTCGCCCATTCTGCACAACGCGGCGTGAAGTTGATGTCCAATGTCAAAAACATCATTGCTGTCGCGTCCGGCAAGGGCGGCGTCGGCAAATCCACTACTTCCGTCAACCTGGCGCTGGCATTGGCTGCCGAAGGCGCACAGGTCGGTATCCTCGATGCAGATATCTATGGCCCGTCGCAACCGATGATGATGGGCATCTCCGGTCGTCCTGAAACCATGGACGGCAAAACCATGGAGCCGATGGAAAACTACGGTTTGCAGGTGTCGAGTATCGGTTTCATGATCGATCCGGATGAACCTATGGTCTGGCGCGGTCCTATCGTGACGCAAGCCTTGTCGCAATTGCTGGAACAAACCAATTGGCGCGACCTGGATTACCTCATCGTTGATATGCCGCCGGGTACCGGTGACATCCAGTTGACGATGTCGCAAAAAGTGCCGGTTACCGGTGCGGTGATCGTGACCACGCCGCAAGACATCGCTTTGCTGGATGCGCGCAAAGGTCTGAAGATGTTTGAAAAAGTCGGTATCCCTATCCTGGGTATCGTCGAAAACATGAGCACCCATATCTGCTCCAACTGCGGTCATGCTGAAGCCATTTTCGGCGAAGGCGGCGGCGAAAAAATGTGTGGCGAGTACGGTGTCGATTTCCTCGGTGCTTTGCCATTGACGATGTCGATACGTCAGCAGGCGGATTCCGGCAAGCCGACTGTGGTTGCAGATCCAGATGGCCCGATCGCGGTTATCTACAAACAGATCGCACGCAAGATCGCGATCAAAGTGGCAGAAAAGGCGAAGGATATGTCGTCCAAGTTCCCAACGATCGTCGTCAAAAACGATTAATTTTTTCACCTGCTTCACTTGATGCCTGCATTATTTGCAGGTATGGTTGCTTCGAAGTTATTTTCTCTGGCGTGGATACTTTAGGTATCCACGCAGTTTACTCATCGTTCCATTCCGCGATTGCAGTTCCGATCCGGTTTGCAATTTCGGCGCACAATATACTTTGCGCCCCTATCTGAACAGGCAAGTTTGCCGTCATGAGGAAACATGGAGACTGAAGCAATCAGCGTTGGCGTCATCATGCAACGCACCCCACTTGCCAATCGCTGGCAGCCGTTTCAATGGTTACCCATTGAAATTGTCGGCGCTATTGTTTCCCACGACCACGCCCCGACTTGCCTGCGCAATGATCCCGACGATATGCGCTGGCTGTTTAGCGGCATCCAGGTCAACCTCTCCAGCAGCGAAGCCGAAGGCTACTTCCTCAACATCAGTGCGCCCGCACCGTGTTGGTTCATCATGTGGCGCATCGACGAAATCGATGGCGTCGAAGTTGCCGTTCCGAAGGCGGTCACGCTTTCCTATAATGAAGCAGCACGCCTGATGGATGGTGGCGAGCGCGTTGATACCTTGCCAGCCTCGCCGGAAGTGATCGCACTCCTGACGACTTTTACCAGCGACTATTACCATCCGGAACCGAAACGCAAACACAAAAAGCCTTCGTTTGAAGGTGGTGAGGGCGTAGACAAGATGGCGCGTGCAGAAGGT
>JBEBUE010000240.1:0-5167 GCA_040393485.1 Herminiimonas sp. | reverse complement strand
TGTTTTCAATTTATTGGCCATCATCTTGCCGCGCGCGATCCACCAGTGTTCAAAGTAGAAGGTAGAGATATGGGCGAGGACAAACAGCACGGCGAAAAGCAATGGACGTTTCAGGTATTTGACGATCACGTCACCGCTACCGAGCCAGGTATGCGCCAGCAAGGGATGGATCACGTACAGCGCATAAGAAATAGTCGCCAGATAGACCAGCACCCGGCGGTTTAACATGGTGGTGAGCGTGCTGCCCGGATTGACAAGAGTGCTGCCGACCAGCATGGCAGCCAGATAGGGGCGCAGGTAATTCAGGGCCGCGCCCTGCTCATGACAAGATACCAGCAGCAACACGAGCAATAACCATTGCGGGATTCTTTTCAGCCATTCAAGCACCCGCAAATCACTGCGGTGATGCACCAACAATGCCAAAGTACATCCGGCCAGGATCTCATCCATACGGTAATAACTGATGCTGGATGCATACACACCGTCCGTCACCCGCAAACCTGTAAAGAACAAAGCCAGCAACGGCAGCAGCAACAGGCTACGCACACCGAACATGGCGAACAGCAAGGCGATACCGAGATAGAACTGCATCTCCAGGCACAAACTCCAGATGTGCTCGGTCAGGGTGACCAGATGCACCGGCGGCAAGTTTGCGTAAAAAAAGAAATGCGACAGCCATGTATCCGCCGAAGCACCAGCCAGCGTTAATGCCAACGCCAGGTACAACCATGCCAGTGGCAGGATGCGGAAGAAACGACGCACCAGGAAATCAGAAACCGGCGGATCCTTCAACAGGAAGGAAGTAATCAGGAAACCGGACAAGGTAAAGAACAAAGACATGCCGAGCAGGCCAAACATGGCATTCATCTGCAATACCTTGGGTCCCATAGGCAACAAATGCGCCGCCAGCACACACAGGATGCTGATGCCGCGCCAGCCATCCAGCACCTCCAGACGCGGCCCGCTCATCGCACACCTGCCTTCGCTTGTGGCTCACGCACGCTGGCCTTGGCCATCGGCATGGAGCCACTAATAGTCGCCAGCGCACAACCGGCACCGACAACAAACCAGAAGTACCAGTTAAAGACCAGGTAACCGAACATATTGTCCGAGGACGACACCACCAGATACACAATCACGATGGCGATTGTGATGAAGGACGCCAGCTTGTCTGCCCTGAACAGGGCCTTCAGTACCAGCACCATGCGCGCATACAGGAACAGATAAGCGCACAAGCCGATCACACCTGCGTCAAAGAACCATTGCACATACACATTGTGCGCACCCCAGTTCATCTTGTTGGCAGCCGGGAAAAAGGTTTGCGAGAAATGACGGAATGCCTCGACACCGTAACCGGATAGATAATGGCTCGGACGCATCCATTGCAAGCCGCTCTCCCAGATCGACAAACGCCAGGCAAACGAATTCAGCTTGGCATAAGCAACTGCTTCGGTGCCGCTCCCCAGATCCAGCAGGCGATCACGGATCTCCGGCACCAGCAAAGCCACGACTGGCAATAGCATCAGGTACAGCAGATAACGTCGTTCAAACAGCAAGGCATAGCCGACAAATACAAACAGGCAGGCGATCCACGCACTGCGCGTCTGCGTCAACACCAGCAAAGCCAGCAGGTAAAAGAAGTACAGCGTCACCACCACGCGCATGCTGCCGCTGAGTGGCATGGCCTTATCCTTCAACGTGAACAGCGTCAGCGGAATCACCAGCGTCAGGTAAAAGGCGAAAATATTCGGATGGGTAAAGGTCGATTGCAGGCGGAAGCCTTCCGCCCCGCCGCTGGCACCATGCAAGGCAACATCGACCACCGCATACAACGCAGGCAAGACCGACGACCACAACACCAGGCGCACGCAATAGCGGAAATCCTGCGCTGAGCGCACGAAATAAAAAGCACTGACGAACATGGCGAAGTAAGACAGCAGCGTCAGGTAAGTGCGGATCGCATCGCCCTTCTCCGGCGAGATCACGACGCCGAACAGTGCCGCCAGCAGGAATGGCAGCCACGCCAGGGTCATCTTCTTCGGCAATTGCTGCGGTCGTTCTATCACCAACATGCAAGCCAGCAGGATCACGCACAGATTGATCACACCACCGAGGCCGGTGGTATAGCCGCCTATTGAGAAACGGGTAGATTCCAGCACCACATCACCGACCGAGCGGAACACGATAATCAGCGTCAGCAGCGCCATGCGGTTAAACAGCAGCAGAAAGCCAAACAGCAGGAAAGCAGGTAAAGCCGCCAGTCGTGCCAGCTTGTAATCCATCACTTCCGCATAGAACGGCACGACGATACCGGCCAGCAGCGCTAGCACGATCACGCCCAGCACAGTATGCGCCTGCCCCTGGCTCGGTAGCCAGCGCATATGCACTTTGCTGCCGGTGCCACCGGAGGCAGCGCCTTGATATGGAATGTCGGTAGGCATGGACTTAAACGGCCAGTTAAGCAGCCAATTCCGCGGCCACACTCATGCTGCCCTTGCCAGGGAAACGACGAATCAGCCAGGAGCGGATAGCATTCCACTCACCGGTCTCTGGTGCGTTGCGCGACTGGAACTGGAAGTAACGCCACAGCAAGGCGGCGTCCTGCCGCGTCGATGCCGCCTTGCGGAAGATCAATTCGCGTTCCAGCTCCTCCGACGCGCCAAGTCCACGGCGCAGCGTATACGCCATCTGCGCGAACTCATCGGAAAAATCGGTCCTGCCATTTACATCAAACAAGATACCGCCGTGATTGCAGAACGGTGCCGGATCAAAGTAAGGCAGGTCATGCATGATGCAGAAAGAGCGCGTTAGGTAACGCGAGATATCCAGTGATACTTCCACCTGCTCACGGAAGCGTGTCGCGCTGACATTGCTGCCGTGCCAGCGATACTGGATCAGCTGGGAAGGCACATTGGTGCACTTGCCGAGTATCGCCAGCTGCCCGAACATGAAGTAATCTTCTGCCAGGCTATTCACCTGTAAACGCTTGTCGGCTGGCATGACTTTCAGGAAGTCGGAGCCATAACGCACACCCAGTTTTTGTACTGCGGCGAAGTCCATCATCGCAGCCGGATGCGTAATCGGATTGCGGAAAAAACTGGCCGCTGCCACGCGTTGCCGTCCGACCGGCATCTTGATATTGCCACCGACTTCACCTGCGCCATTGATCACCGCAGATTGGCCACTGATGGCAACGCAATCCGGTTGCCGTTTGAAAGCAGCCAGCACGATCTCCATGCGATCAACGAAGCAAACATCATCGGCATCATGCCGCATCACATATTTACAATCGCTGATCTCCAGGCCGCAATTCAGCAAGCCAGCCAAACCTTCGGCCTGCGGGAAGCTATGTACTTCTATGCGCGGATCTCGTCGGTGATAATCCTCGGCCAGTTCCAGACTGCCATCGGTGGAACCGTGGTCCAGCACCAGCACACGCCAATCCCTGAAAGTCTGCATGCAGATGCTATCCAGCGATGCTGCCAGATAATCGATACCGTTCTTCACCGGCAGTAAAACATCTATGGTTGCCAAAATAATTCTCCCTTAAATGATGGCCGCTAACTGTCCGGCAGCTGTTGTCCGTGTTTGTGTCGGCTGTTCCTGCGCCTGGGTAGCTGCTGCCTGCTCCAGCGTCACTAGTTCACTGCGCTGCGTCCACGCCGCGACATAGCGGGAATTTTTGCCATAGCTGTTATCAAGGACGACGTTTTTCCGGTTGAGCAAACACGCCAGGATGTGACCATGCAGGCGATCCGTCACGATGAACTCATGGCGTGCAAACAAACGCGCCGCGTCCTTGACCAGCCGTGCCGAGTAAGCGATCCACAAACGCACCAGAATGCGATTGGCAGCACGCCCCATGCCACGGCGATAGAAGCCGCCCAGTCCGCGTCGAAATAAATTGATATGCGCTTCCCGCTCGCCGACGAACTCAGGCCAGTCTGTGACGGTATCGATATCCAGGCCTGGCATATCAACATGCGCACCGCCTTCGTCGTCGACACGACTGATGTGCAAGCCATGCTGCGACGGACGCTTGTAGCGCGCTCGCATCGGATAGAGCTGGTGCGCCATGTCCGGCAACAGGTAGACGTGATTGCTGAAGGCTTGCGCCATTTGCAGCGATACCTCGTCCCGGACACAGATGTGTCCATCAGGATGGCTACGGAATACTTCGGCTGAACTCGCCTGCTCTTCTGGCGAAGAAAAATGCAGGGATTGCGGCAGCACGATGATGCGGTTGTGTGGATGCGACATGACAATCTCTTCCCGCAGCTGCTGGAAGCACGGATACAAATCACCGAAATTGCCACCGCCGTGGAACACGATCACATCCCCTGCGTCTATCCACTCCGGGTCATAGGCGTCGTATGGCGCGATCAGCTTGGGCGACAAACGGTGCTTGCGGAAGAAAGCCAGCGTGCCATGCATGATCAGCAAATCGCCGACATTGCCATGCGTCGGGATATCGACGTAGTGGAACGGTGCATCGCCTATCAGCTCCAGCAATACCTCGTGTCGCTGCATCAATTCCTTGCATAGCTGTTTGTGATTCTTCAGGCTCGCCATGTCATCTCATTCAAATTTAGTACTCATTCATAACAGCGCCGACTACCAGCACGCCGCTATGCTTCATCGAATCGACCAGGTTGCCGATTGCACCAACGTGGCTGTTGTCCTTGCGCGCCACGACCAGCGCCGCACCGGCGCGGGCAGCTGCCGTCTGGCCATCGGCGTAGTCGTAATCAGGTGGCGTATCGATCAGGATCACATCGAACTCGGTACTGAAGTCACGCAACATTTGCGGGAAAGCGCCACGCCCCAGCAACTCCTGTGGATTCGGCGGCAATACACCGCTCGGCAATACCGACAAATCCATCAAGGCTTCTATGCGCTGTACATCGGTGGCACCATTGCGCCCGGACAGGATGCCGGACAGGCCGCTGCGGTTCTCGATGCCAAATAACTTGTGCTGCCGCGGCCTGCGCATATCGGCATCGATCAGCAAGGTGCGTTGGCCTAGCTGCGAAAACAGCACCGCCAGGTTGGCAGCGATGTAGCTACGCCCATCACCACGCTCAGCGCTGGTAATCGCCAATGCAGAACGCTGTGTGCCGGAACCAAACCAGCGCATCACCAATTGACTACGCAAGGCACGCAATGC